>DASYUP010000102.1:0-2374 GCA_036001185.1 Thermoanaerobaculia bacterium | reverse complement strand
CCGGCCCGTGGATTCCCAGCTCCAGCAGCTCCGAGCCGGCGCGGTGCGGCCGGAGCTGCACGCGCAGCGGCCCCTCGAGCCGGTAGAGCTGCGTCCAGAGCGCCAGCCAGTCCTCCAGCAGCTTCTTCGGCACCTCGGTCTGCACCAGGTGTTGGTGCTGCGTCGAGCCTTTGCCCATCGCCTTGGTGGTGGCGGTGCGGCCCGAGGAGGCGAGCAGCGCGGCGTCGCTGCGCGGGCCGCCCACCAGCGTCTGCGGCGTGCGGTACGGCGACTCGACGAGGCGCAGCTTGCGCTGCAGCTTGGCGAGCGCCACCATGCCTTCCTGCCTGAGGGCGGTGGCGAGCTCCTCGGCGGCGAGGCCGTCGATCTGGTGGCCGCCGTAGGTGATGAAGTTGAACACGAAGCCGAGCTTGCCGAGCTCCTCCGGGAAGCGCCTCATCTCCTCGTCGCTCATGCCGGTGGTGTCCCAGTTGAACGACGGCGAGAGGTTGTAGGCCAGCATCTGGTCGGGGAACTCGGCGTGGATGGCCGCCGCGAACTCGCGCGCGTCGGCGAGGTCGGCGGTCTTGGTCTCCATCCACAGCAGGTCGGCGAAGGGGGCGGCGGCGAGCGACTTGGCGATGGCGTAGGCGACGCCGCCGCGGATCTGGTAGTAGCCCTCGGGGGTCTTGGCGCGCTCGCAGTCCCAGGCCACGTTGACGCCGATCTCGCGGGCGCGGGCGCGGGCCGTGTGCAGCGGCGAGCGGGAGGCGAAGCGGCGCCACTCGTCGACCGCCATCTCCGACGGCTCGCCCTCGCCCTCGCGGAAGGTGAGCACGTCGGCCACCGCCTCGCAGTAGGTGGCGAGACCGGCCTCGTCCTGCCACACCTCGACGAACCGCGACTCCACCTTGTCGAACAGCGAGTCGACCTTGGCGGTCCCGCCGGCGTGGTAGGCGGCCGCCGCCTCATCGACCGCGCGCAGCACGCCGCGCCGCTCGAGCCAGGCCTCGGCGGCGGCGTATTCGGCTTCGGGCACGGCGTAGAGCAGGTGGCCGTTGATCTCGACCACGCCCTTGGTGAAGAAGCGCCGCATGATGGCGAGGTAGGCCGCCTTGTACGACGGCACCTGCAGGTTGGTGACGCCGAGCAGGAAGGGCTGGTCGCGCTCGTCGGCGCGGCTGTCGATGAGATTGGCGGCCTCGGCGTCGGTGCGGGCGACGATGATGCCGGGCACGTTCATGACGTCGAGCTGGAAGCGGGCGGTGTTGAGCCGCTTGATCTGCTCATCGGAGGGCACCAGCACCTTGCCGCCCTGGTGACCGCACTTCTTGGTGCCGGGCCGCTGGTCCTCGATGTGGTAGCCCGGCACGCCCACCTCGACGAAGCGGCGGATCAAGTTGCGCACGTGCGGGTCGCCGCCGTGGCCGGTGTCGGCGTCGGCGATGATGAAGGGGCGGAAGTCGTGCTCGGGGGTGGCCGCCCGCTGCGCCTCGGTCATGCGCAGGCGCTGGAACTGCTGGTTGCGATCGGCGGTGAGCAGCGCGCGCACCAGCGCGGCCGCCTCGTCGGGCACCTGCGACAGCGGGTAGCTGGCGAGATCGGGCCCCGGGTCCTCGCTGGTCGAGCCCTTGGCCGAGGTCGCCCAGCCGCCGAGGTAGATGGCCTCGATCCCCATGCGCTTGAGAGCCACGGCCTGCCCCGGCGAGTAGGGGCCGAAGGTGGTGATGCACTTGCGCTCGGCGAAGAGCTGCCCCAGGCGGGCGTGGAACGCCGCCGCCGCCTCGCGCGCCACCGTGTAGTCGTGGGCGATGGTGCCCCGCTGCTCGGCCACCTGGCGCGCCGAGTAGAGCCGGACGATGCCGCGGAAACGCGGGCTGTCGAAGTACCGCTGGGTGGCGGCGACTTCTTCGTCGAAGGGGGTGGTGGTCGGCTCGGAGACGATGGTGGCCATGGGAGCAGCCCTTTTCAGTCGGTCTCGGTCGGTCTCAGTCGGTCAGGGGCGGCGAGTTTGCACTAAAGCGCTAAAAATTACCACTATTATCGCTCCAATTACGAAAATCGGCCACTACTTTGACCTTAGTCGCCACAGAATTCAGGGTGCGGCCGGGGCGGCGGCCTCTGTGGCGACCTTGGGTTGCAGCAAGAACCTGTCATACCAGGCCAGGTAGCGCTCGAAGCGATCGACCTTGTAGCTCGGCACCTTGAGGCCGTGTGGCTGCTCCGGGTAGACGACCAGCTGCGTTGGTACGCCCAGCCGCCGCAGGGCGAGGTAGAGCTGCTCGGAGTTGAGCAGCGGCACGTTGAGGTCGCTCTCGCCGCACAGCACCAGCGTCGGCGTCTTCACCTTCTCGACGGCGAAGAAGGGCGACAATTTGAGCCAGCGATCGACCTG
>DASYUP010000101.1:0-2460 GCA_036001185.1 Thermoanaerobaculia bacterium | reverse complement strand
GGGCGCCCCCTGCCCTTAGAGGGGCACGGCGTCGGGGGGATAGGGTGGGATGCGACCCCAGCGCCGCGGGCCGGCTCAGCCGACGAAGGCGGCCTTCACCTCGGGCTTCATCAGCACGATCAGCGACCAGATGCCGATGGGGATGCCCACCAGGCAGCAGGGGCCGATGCAGGGGATCATCGCCAGGATGCTCGCCGCCAGCGACATGTTCCAGCCCCGCAGCTGCTTCATCTGCATCGCCGCCCAGATGATGAAGGCAGAGACTCCAAGGCAGATGATGGCGAAGACGATGCCGATGCCGCCGCTCATGTATTGCATGTAGCGCGCGCCCGGGCCGCTGCTGCCAAGGCTCTGCAAGCTATTCGCGCCCATGCCGAAGAGGTTCCCCGCCAGGCTGAGCAGGCCAAGGCAGATGCCGATGGCGGCGGTGATCATCAGGCCGAGCGCAGGTCCCTGCACCTGCGTCGCCGCGGGGGCTGCCGGGGCGACCGGCGGCGGTGGTGGGCTGGTCGGCGGCGGCGGGGGCGGATACGGCTGACTCATGGGTTCCCTCCCTCTCCAGTCTGCCTCGAAGGCGTGGCAGCGCGGCGAGCCGCCGCGCCCGGTTTCGGCGATCCTTGCGGCGCATTCTATGCGCGGATCGGGGTCGCGGGCCCGTCACCTTGACGTCGTGAATACTATCCATTACTATGCGCATTCTTCTTCGAGGGGGAGCAGTGCCGACCGAGACCGAGCTCCGGGACAGACGCCAGCGCGAGATCCTCACCCTGCTGCGGCGGCGGCGGGTGGCGAGCCAGGGGGAGATCGTCTCCGCCCTGCAGCGGCGCGGCGTGCCGGCGACCCAGCCGAGCGTCAGCCGCGACCTGCAGGACCTGGGCGTCGTCAAGGTGGGTGGTCGCTATGTCACCCCGCCGCTGCGTCAGGCGCCGCCGCAGGAGCTCGCCGAGGCCGTCCACTTCATCCACACGGTGCGTCCGGCCGGGCCCCACCTGACGGTCGTGCTCACGGTCGTGGGCTCGGCGCAGACGGTGGCGCTCGCCCTCGACCATGCCGCCTTCCCCGAGGTGGTCGGCACGGTCGCCGGCGACGACACCATCTTCGTCGCCACCGCCACCCCCGCTGACCAGAAGCTCTTCCTGCAGCGGCTCGACTCGCTGCTCTCCTCCGGGACGCCACAAGGGACGCCACAAAGGACGCAATGAGCCAGCCCACCGACCCCATCGTGCTCGCCTTCTCGGGTGGGCTCGACACCTCCTACTGCGTCCCCTGGCTGGCCGAGACCTACGGCCGGCCGGTGGTGACGGTGACCGTCGACACCGGCGGCCTCGACGAGAGGTCGGCGTTGGAGCTGGCGGCGCGGGCACGCGCCCTGGGCGCCGTCGAGCACCGGCGGGTGGACGCCCGGCGCGCCTACTTCGACCGTGTGCTGCGCTTCCTGATCGCCGGCAACGTGCGGCGCGGCGGCGTCTATCCCCTCTGCGTCGGCGCCGAGCGGGCGCTGCAGGCGCAGGAGGTGGCGAAGGCGGCGGCGCAGCTCGGCAGCCGCACGGTGGCGCACGGTTGCACCGGCGCCGGCAACGACCAGGTGCGCTTCGAGGTGGCCTTGCGGGCGCTCGCCCCCGGCCTCGAGGTGCTCGCTCCCATCCGCGACCAGCCGCAGAGCCGCGCCGAGGAGGCGGCCTACCTTGCCGCCCGCGGCCTGCCGGTGCCGGCGAGCGGCGCCGCTTACTCGACCAACCGCGGCCTGTGGGGAGTCACCATCGGTGGCCGCGAGACGCTCACCAGCAGCGAGCCGCTGCCGGAGGCGGCGTGGGTGCTCAGCGCCGGCGCCTTCGACGCGCCGCTGCCGCCGGCGCGGCACGTGCTCGCCTTCGAGCGCGGCGTGCCGGTGGCGTGGGACGGCGAGAGTCTCGATCCGGTGACGCTCATCGAGCGGGTGGAGGCGGCGGCGGCGCCCTTCGGCATCGGCCGCGGCATCCATCTCGGCGACACCGTGCTGGGTATCAAGGGGCGGGTGGCCTTCGAGGCGCCGGCGGCGGAGGTGATCCTCACCGCCCACCGCGAGCTCGAGAAGCTGGTGTCGACCGGCCGCCAGCTGCGGCTCAAGGAGGCGGTCGCCAGCAGCTACGGCGACTGGGTGCACGAGGGCCATCACCTCGACCCCGCCTGTCGCGACGCCGAGGCACTGCTCGCTTCCTCGCAGGAACGCGTCAGCGGCGAGGCGCGGCTGCTCTTCCGCGCGGGCGCCTGCGTCGTCGAGGGCGTCACCTCGCCCTTCTCGCTGATGAGCGCCTCGCGCGGCGTCTACGGCGAGGCGGCGGGGGAGTGGACGGGCGCCGACGCCGCCGGCTTCTCGCGCCTGCTGGCGCTGCCCGGGGCGCTGCACGCGCGCGCCGGCCGCCTGGGCGCAGCGGCGCCTGTTGGCGACGAGGGGGTCGGGCGGGGGCGCCCCCTGCCCCT
>DASYUP010000100.1:0-1639 GCA_036001185.1 Thermoanaerobaculia bacterium | reverse complement strand
GGGGCGAGCACCAGCACCTGCCGCAGGAGGTCCGCTGCCTGATTGGGATTGCCGACGGTGAGGGCGATCTGGGCCGACTGCAGCAAGGCGCTGAGCTGGGCCTGCTGCTCGGCGACCGTCTGCCGCGTGGCGAGCTCCCGGCGGATCCGCTCGTTCATGCGGTGCAGGTGGGGATCGTTGGGGGCGATGGGCAGCGCGCTGGCGATGGCGGCGAGCGCCAGCTCCGGCCGGCCGGCGAACAGATCGGTGCGCGCCTGGCGCAGCAACGGCAGGTAGCGGGCGCGGGCCCGGTCGGCGGGGTCGGGTCCGCCGACGGCTGGACTCTTGAGGCTCAGCCACCCGAAGGCGGTGCCCGCCGCCGCCAAGGCGAGCGTTGCCGCGACGACGCTGATGAGCGCCAGCCGCCGCCCCGGCGGCATCGCCGCCGCGCGCTGCCGGCCGCTCGAGCCGTCGCCCGTCCCCGACCGCACTGCGGCGGCGGAGCCGGAGACGTCCTGGGTGGCGGCGCCGTGCTCGTCGTGAGCCGCCGCCGGTAGCGGCGGCAGAAAGGGCGGCGGCGTCAGCGCCGGCCGGCTGCCGACCCGCGTTTCATTGGCGGTCGCCGAGGTCAGCGCCTCACGCAACACCGCCGTCAGCTCGCCGGCGCTGTCGTAGCGATTCTCCGGCTGCTTCTCCAGCGCCTTCTCCAGCACCGCCACCACTCCCGGCGGCAGGCCGGGCGCGTATTGCCGCGGCGGCACGAAGGGCTCGTAGACGATGCGGTGCGAGACCATCGTCAGGTTCTCGCCCTGGAAGGGCTTCTGACGGGTCAGCATCTCGTAGAGCACCACGCCGAGCGAGAAGATGTCGGTGCGGTGGTCGACCTTGTGACCGAGGATGCGCTCGGGGGCCATGTAGTTGGGGGTGCCCAGCAGCTGCCCCTCGTGAGTGAGGTCGGAGGTCTCCAGCCGGGCGATGCCGAAGTCGGTGATCTTCACCCCGCCCTGCGGGTCGATGATGATGTTGGCCGGCTTGATGTCCCGGTGGATGACGCCCTTGCTGTGCGCGTAGTCGAGCGCCTCGGCCACCTGCGAGACGACGTCGACCACCCGCTCGAGGGGCAGCGCCTCGCCGCGCAGCAACAGCTCCTTGAGGTTGATCCCGCGCACGTACTCCATGGCGATGAAGGTGACGCCGCTGCCGTCGGCGCCATCGACCACGTCGTGGATGGTGACGATATGGGGATGGGAGAGGATGCCGGCGCTCTGCGCCTCGCGCATGAAGCGGGCGCGATACTCGACCAGCTCCGAGCCGTGCATCGCCTGGCTGGCGCGGAAGGTCTTGAGCGCCACCATGCGCCCGATCAGGGGGTCGCGGGCGAGGTAGACCACCCCCATGGCCCCCTTGCCGAGCTCTTCGAGGACCTCGTATCGGCCCAGACTGCTGGGGATCGCTGACGCCATGGCGCGCGGGATCAGACGCTGATCTTACCAGCGTCGCGGCGGCCGGCCGGGCGCGGCGGGCGCCGCCGGGCCGGCGCTGCCGCTGTTATATAGTCCCGGCCCGCGCCGCAGGAGGTAGGCATGCAGGTCGAGACTCCCGACAGGATCCGCAACCTCGCGCTCGCCGGCCACAACGCTTCGGGGAAGACCACCCTCGC
>DASYUP010000099.1:0-3421 GCA_036001185.1 Thermoanaerobaculia bacterium | reverse complement strand
CTGGACTGAGCTCGCCACCGATCTCGCGGCGCCCTGGGAGACCACCTTCGACCCGTTGGCCTTCGATCCCGACCTCGCCCACGGCGCCTACGAGCTGCGGCCGGTGGCGACCGACCAGGCCGGCGCCACTGACCCTAGTCCGGCCGCCATCACCGTTACCTATGCCGATCTCACGGCGCCGGCAGCTCCACTCGGTCTCGCCACCCACGTCGACGGCGGCGACGTCGACCTCACCTGGACGGCGAGCCCGGAGAGCGACCTGCGCGGCTACCACGTGGAACGCCAGGTGGCCGGTGGCACTAAGGTGCGGCTCACCGCCAGCCCGCTGGCAACGGCGACCTACCGCGATGCGAACGTCGCCGACGGCAAGTACGAGTACACCGTGCTCGCGATCGACCAAGCCGGCAACGAGTCGCCCGCCTCGGCGACCGCCCCCGCACTGGTGGTGACGCCCACGCTCGAGCAGCCGTTCATGCCGACGCGCGCCACCGCCGCCGACCTCGCCGGCAGCAGCGCCTACGTGGGCACGGCAGCGGGCGAGATCGGCAACAGCGGCGGTACCACCGCGATCCCGCCGATAGCGACCACTGCCGATGGCGCCTTCGGCTGGAGCGGCTTGGCCGTCGCCCAGGGCGACAACAGCCTGCGGGCGCGGGTCACCGATGCGGCGACGAACCGCACGAAGTTCGCTGCGGTCGCTGTGACCGTCGGCACGCCGCCGTCCGCGCCCACCGGCGTCGTCGCCGCACCCGGCAGTGGCACCCACGACGTGGCGGTGCACTGGAATGCCAACCCCGAGCCGAACGTCCTCGGCTATCGCCCGTGGCGCGACGGCGTGTCGCTGCTCGCCGAGAGGACGGTCGATGATGCTACGGCGACCGCCTCGTCGTCCGTCGAATTCGCGGCGCCGTATAAGGCGATAGACGGAAACCTGGGGACCTACTGGGCGCCGCAATTGGACGCCCACTCACCCTTCGCCGGGCAGACCTTCGAGGTCTCCTGGTCCACCGCGCGCCTCGTGCGCGAGGTCGACCTCACTTGGATCTCCGAGGGGTCCGTCGTCTACGCCCCCGCCGACTTCGACCTCCAGGCGAGGTATGGCGGCGTCTGGGTGCCGGTGCGGAAGCTCCGCGCCAACGTCGCCGCCACCCAGCAATGGCAGCCAGCCGACCTCTATCCGACCGATCGCCTGCGGATCGTTCTGCACGCCCCCATCCAGGGCGCGTCGGTCGACACTCCGGTGCGCCTCGCCGAGCTGCGCATCGTGCACCAGCCGATCCAGACGGCGACGACGCTCACCGAAACCGTGCCTGACGGACTGCACGAGTACCTCGTCACCGCCGTCAACGCGCTCGGCTTCGAGAGCGCTCCCTCGGCGGCGGCGACGATCGCCGTCGGCGACGCCACCCCGCCCGATCCGGTGGTGCTCACGGCGACGGTCTCTGGCGCCGACGTCCACCTCGCCTGGACGGCGAGCACCGCCCCCGACCTGCAGCGCTACGACGTCTACCGCGACGGTGCCCGCATCGGCCAGCGCACCGACCTCGCCGACCGCACCTGGCGCGACGCGGCGCGGCCCAACGGCACCTACCGCTACGTGGTCCGCGCCGTCGACCAGGTGGGCAACACCAGCCTGCCCTCCAACGAGGAGGTGGTGACGATCGCGGTGGCGGCGCCGACGCCGCCGAGCGGCCTCGTCGTCACCGCAGTCTCCGGCGGCGGTGCCCTCGACCTCGCCTGGCAGGCCCCCACCGGTCCCGCCCCCGCCGCTTACCGCGTTTTCCGTGCGCTCGCCGCTGGTGGCCCCTACCAGCCGATCGGCGAGAGCACGACGACGGGCTTCCGCAACTCCGGGCTCACCAACGGCACCACCTACTACTACGTCGTCACCGCGCGCGACGCGGCCGGCAACGAGAGCGGGCCCTCGAACGAGGCGAGCGGCACGCCGCGTGACGAAGCACCGCCGCCGGCCCCGGTGCTCACCTTCCCAGCCTTCCATGGTGTGCCGCGCCTGACGCGGGTCTCGCCCACCCTGGTGACTGGATTCGCCGCACCCGGCGCCGAGGTGCAGGTGCGCCGCAACGGCAGCTTCGCGGGTGAAACCGTCGCCCTCGCGACGGCCGAACAGAAGTCCATCTTCGCCGAGGAAGCCTCAGCTGCTGCGCTCGCCCCGGATGGTCGCCTCCTATGGCTGCGCACTGACGCCGGGTTCGAGCTGCACGATCTCGACACGGGCGGCACCACTGCGGTGGCCCAGGTGAGCGGCTCGGTGCGCTGGGAGGAGACTGGGCGTTTCTCCTACTTCGCCACCGGCCACAGCATCCAGCGACACGACGCCACTACCGGGGCCGTCGAGGAGGTGGCCACCGCCGATGTCATCAAGGACGCGGCTCCCTCGCCGGACGGGCTCCACCTGGCAGTGGCTGCGCAGCGTGGCGACGACAGCGGTATCTGGCTCTTCGACCTCACGACGCGCGGCTGGAGCCTGCTTCTGCCCCTCGACAGTGCCTACGACGTCGTCGGCACGTTGCTGTGGTCGCCGACTGGCAGCCACATCGCCTACCTGCGGTTCGGTTCCGGGTACCCCCTCGAGCTCGTGGAGGTCGCCTCCGGCCATGCGACCCGCGGCCCCTCCTCGAACGGCGAGCCCCCGTCCTGGGCGCCCGACGGATCGGCGCTGGTGTGGACGTCGACGTCCTCAGGCAGCGAGCAAGTCTGGCGCTACGAGGTGGCGACCGGCACCACCCAGCGGCTCACCGGCGAGCCGGGTGCCCACCGCAGCGCGCAATGGTCGCCTGAGGGCACCGCCATCGCCTACGTCGAGGACCACGAGAAGGTCCTACGCCTCGACCTCGGTAGTGGGGCGCACGAGACTTTGCCGCTCGTAGCTGGCGACGGGATCCGCGACCTCTCCTGGCTGGACGGCGGCCAGCTCCTGGTCTGGCGTGGCAGCGACGTCGTACGCTTGACGCCGACTGGACGCTTCGCGGTGCCCGCCGTCGGCCTCGTCGGCGGCGACAACCGTTTCGACGCCATCGCCCGTGACGCCGCCGGCAACGCCTCGCCGCCAGCGGCGGAAACGATCGCCCACCTGCTCTCGGATTCGCTGCCGAACCTGGCGGTGTTGCCCGCCGACGTTGCGGTGCTCCCGGCGGTACCGCTCGCCGGCAGCGTGGCCCGCCTCTCGGTCGTCGTGCGCAACCTCGGCGGCGCGCCGGCACCGGCAACCGACCTCACCGTGGCCGTCGCGGGGCCCAACGGCTTCTCGGCGACGCTCGCCTCGGCCACCGCCGTCCCGGCGCTCGCGCCCGGGGGCGCTGTCACCTTCGGTTTCGATCTCACCCTGCCGACCGCCGGCAGCTACACGATCGCCGCGCGGGTCGATGGGCGCGGGGCCATCGCCGAGCCCGACGAGACCGAC
>DASYUP010000098.1:0-5156 GCA_036001185.1 Thermoanaerobaculia bacterium | reverse complement strand
CTGGTGCACGCCGGAAGGGAAGTAGATGGTTGGCGCCTGCGAGTCAGCCGAAATCAGGTTGTCGAACTTGGTGTACTGGAAGATGGCCTCGTTGAGGGCGGAGGGCCCGAGCTGCCAGGTGTGGCCGGCGAGGATCGACTTGTACTCGTTGGAGACGGTACCCAGCGAGTCCGGCGCGGCCAGCGCGCTCTGGCCGTACTTGTCGGCGTTCTTCTGCCAACCGTAGCGCACTTGCAGGTACTGAGCGGCATTGATGTCCCAGGTCGCCTTACCGGTGAGCAACTCGTCCTTGAACGGAGTGGTCACCGAGAGGCCGTCGAACTGCGGCAGCACGCTGTCGGTGTCAACGAGGTACGCGGTGTTGCGCTTCGTCTTCTCGTAGGTGGCGAAGAAATGCGCCTTGTCGTGCACGATGGGGCCACCTACCGAGGCACCGTATTGGTCGCGCTTGTAGGGCTGCTTGCCATGCCCCGCGCCCTTCTCGCTCTCCGTTTCGCTGTTGAGCCCCTTGCGGCGGGCGAATTCCCAGGCGCTGCCGTGGAATTCGTTGCTGCCCGTTTTGGTCACTACGCTGAGCACGCCGCCGCTGCTGCGGCCGTACTCGGCCTTGTACATCATGGTCTGGATCTTGAATTCTTGGACCGACTCCAAATTGAAGTTCTGCAGCGCGCCGCCGATGGTGTCGTCGGTGTTGTCGCCGCCGTCGACGGTGAAGTTGACGTTGCGGCCGATGCCGCCGTTGAGAGCGACCGTCAGCTGGCCGGGCTTGGTGGGGTCGGCGTTGTACGCCAGCTGGGTGCCGGGCGCCAGCACCGCGAGGTTCGCGAACTGACGGCCGTTGAGCGGCAGGCTCTGCAGCTCTTTCTGGCTGACCACCGTGCCGATGGCTGGCGAGTCGGGCACCAGCGGCACTTCCTGCGCCGTGACGACGATCGCCTCCTCGACGGCGGAGAGCTCCATCTGCAGATCGAGAGTGCGGCTGCTGGCGACCTGCACGCCGACGCCCTGCTGCTCGACGGTGCGCATGCCCTGCGCCTCGGCCTTGACGTTGTAGGTACCCGCCGGCAGCAAGGCGAAGGTGTAGCGGCCGTCGGCGCCGCTGTTGGCCGACCGGCTGAAGCCGGTGGCGGTGTTGGTGGCGGTGATCAGCACCCCGCCGACGGGGTTGCCGGAGTTGTCCACCACCTTGCCGTTGAGGGCCCCGCCGGAGGTCTGGGCGAAGGCCCCACCCGCCAGCAGGATCCCGCACGCCAGGGCACAGACGAGCGCCAGGCGCGCGTGCGTCGCAAACGATCTCATGATCATCATCCTCCTTGGCCGTACCAGTGTTACAGGACTACGACAGCGTATACGCAAACCTACCGCTGAGCGTAAGCAGCGCGCCCGATCCAGTCAAATGAAGATCCAGGTCCTTGGAGGGGTGTTTTTCTATCCGATCGCTGCTGGCGCTCACCCCGCGATTCGCGCCAGGAGCTGCCGCGCCACCTGCCGCTGCGCCGCGTATTCGGGGTCGCCGCCGGCGTGGACGAGGAAGTCGCGGTAGGCGGCGGCCGCTCCTCGCCGGTCGCCCATCAGCTCGAGGGCGATGCCGCGATTGAGACGCGCCTCGTGCTGTTGCGGCGCCAGAGCGAGGGCGCGGTCGAACCAGGGGAGGGCGGCCGCGGGGCGCTGGCGAGCCACCTCGAGAGCGCCGAGGCCGTTGAGCGGGTCGGGGTAGCGCGGGTCGAGGGCGATGGCGCGCTGGTAGGCGCCCGCCGCGCCGTCGGCGTCGCCCAGGCCGCGCAGCACGTTGCCGAGGTTGTTCCAGATCTGCGGGTCGCGAGCATCGGCGGCGGTGGCGGTCTGCAGGTGCTGCCGCGCCTCCTCCAGTCGCCCCTGCCCGGCGAGCACGATGGCGAGCGCGTTGTGCGCCTCCGGGCGGCCGGGGTCGCGATGCAGCGCCTCCTCGAACGCCGACCTCGCCTCGTCGCGCTTGCCCGCCTGCTCGAGCGCGGTGGCGAGCTCGTACCAGGCCTGCGGATCGCCCGGGGTCAGCGCAACCGCCTGGCGGTAGAGCGGCAGCGCCTCCCCCACGCGCCCCTGGTCGCGCAGCACGCGGCCATAGGCGCTACGGAAGACGGCGTTGCCGGGGTCGGCGGCGAGCAGCGGCGCGAGCAGCGCGCCGGCATCGGCGAGCCGCCCCTCCTGCTGCGCCCAGTGCGCCTCTTCGAAAGCGCGGAACCAGCCGACGGCGTCTTTGGGGTCGCGGCTGCCGGCAGCGCTGGCGCCCGCCGGCGCCGAATAGCCGAGCGCCTGCAGACGGGCGCGGCTCTCGGCGTCCTCCGGCGCGGCGGCAGCATCGCGCTGCTGCGCCGCCAGCGCGGCGAGCGCCTGCTTCAGCGTGACGGCGTCGCGCCGGCGATCGGCGCGCAGGTCGCGCGCCTCGGCGGGATCGGCGGCGAGGTCGTAGAGCTCCGCCCGCGGCGCCTCGACGTATTTGAGCCGCCCGCGACGCAGCGCGAAGAGCGGGCTCCAGCCGAAGGTCGCCGGGTAGCGGGTCTCGGCGTAGAGGTCGGCTGCCGGCGGCTCCCGCCCGGCGACCAGCGGCGCCGCCAGGTCGCGGCCGTCGCGCGGCGGCGGCAGCGGCTGGCCGAGCAGCGCCGCCACCGTCGGCGCCAGGTCGGCGAGCCCCACCGGCTGCCGCACCACCCGCGGCGCCAGCACCCCGGGCGCCGAGAGCAGCAGCGGCACCCGCAGCGTCCCCTGGTAGAGCAGCAGGCCGTGGGTGAGCTCGCCGTGTTCGCCCAGCGCCTCGCCATGGTCGCCGGCCACCACCACGACCGTGCGGCCGCCGAGCCCGCGGCGCGCGAGCTCGGCGAGCAGGCGCGCCACCTGGGCGTCGACCGCCGCCACCTCGCCGCCGTAGGGATCGCCCGAGTGGCGACTCTTGAACGGCTCGGGCGGCGCGTAGGGGGCGTGGGCGTCGTAGAGGTGGACCCAGGCGAAGAAGGGTTGCCGGCCATCACCTGTCCCCAGCCACGCCAGCGCCCGATCGATTACCTGCGTGCCCGCGCGCTCGGCCTCGAGCGCACCTCCGCCCCGCGGGATGTCATCGTCGTAGGTGGCGAAGCCGCGGGCGAGCCCGTAGCGATGGTCGAGCACGAAGGCGCCGACGAAGGCGCCGGTGCGATAGCCGGCACCGGCGAGCCGGGTGGCGAGGGTCTCGACGTCGCCGGGCAGCGCGCCGCGGCCGTTGTCGCGCAGGCCGTGGCGCGGCGGCAGCAGCCCCGAGAGGATGGTGGCATGCGAGGGGAGCGTCAGCGGCACCGCGCTCTGCGCCTGCTCGAAGCGCAGGCCTCCCGCCGCCAGGCGATCGAGAGCCGGCGTCTCGGCGCCCTGCCGGCCATAGCAGCCGAGGTGATCGGCGCGCAGGGTGTCGAGGGTGACGAGCAGCAGGTTCCAGCCGGCGGCTGGCGCCACCGGGGGCTGTGGCGCGCGGCAGGCGGCCGCCAGGCCGGCGGCGAGGGCGAGCGTGGCGCCGAAAGACCAGCCGGGGCGCCGAGTCGGGCGCCAACGTCGCATCGCCTGCATCGCAGCCGCATCGTAGCCAATCGCGGCGGGGCAGCGGCACGGCACTTGCTCGCACGACCCGCCACGGCGCGTCGCGCGGGAGCTCGGCAACACGGCGACGCCTCAACCCATGGACCTGCCAGCGCTCAGCGACCCACTGGGCCTCCACCTCGCCCGCGAGGCCCTTTCCCCGGCGCACATGGCGCTGCGCGCGATCGTCTGCTACGGCCTGCTGCTCCTCCTCGTCCGTCTCAGCAACCGGCGCTTCCTCACCCGCGGCACCGCCATCGACGTCGTGCTCGCCATCGTCCTGGGGTCGGTGGCGAGCCGCGCCATCACCGGCAACGCGCCGTTCGTGCCCACCCTCACGGCGGCCGCGGTGCTGGTGGCGCTGCACGAAGTGCTCGCCGCGCTCACCTACCGCTCGCATCGCGTCGGCATGCTCCTCAAGGGCAACCCGCTGCTGCTGATGCGTCACGGCGAGATCGTCGAGCACGCCATGCGGCACAGCCACACCACCCGCGGCGACCTCGCGGAGGCCCTGCGCGAGCACGGCGTCGCCGACCTCGGCGAGGTCGAGGAGGCCTGGCTCGAGCGCAGCGGCTACATCTCGGTGATCCGGGCGGACGCGGCCGCCCGCAAGGAAGCCGCAGAGCCGCCGGCACCCGATCAGCCGCGGCGATGAAGGCGCAGGCCGAGGCGCAGCAGCCGCGGCGCGCCCACCGTCTCGACCGGCGTGCGGCCGACGGCGTATTCGGCGTCGAAGAGGTTCTCCACCGCGATGAAGGCGGCGAGACCGTGTGGCAGCGGACGCGCCAGCTCGGCGTCGATCACCAGGAAGCTGCCGAGCGCCAGGTTGTTGCGGTCGTCGTCGAAGGCGCGACCGGCCCAGCGCGCGGCGAGGGCGGCGCCGAGCGCGTCGCCGCGCCAGTTGAGGCTTGCCGCCAGCTGGGCGCGCGGCACCTGCGCCACGCGGCGGCCCTCGAGGGTGGGATCGGCGGCGAAGCGCACGACCGTCGCGTCGACCAGCAGCCACGAGGCGTTGCACGAGAGGCGCGAGGTGAGCTCCGCCTCGCCCTCGAGCTCGACGCCGCGCGAGCGGGTGCGGCCGAGGTTCTCGCGCCGGCGGCGGATGAGCCCCGGGCTCGTCGCCACCGTGACGTTGGCGATAGGGTCGTGCAGCGACATGGTGAACAGAGTGGCGCGCACGCGCCTGCGATCACCCTGCCAGCCGGCCCCCAGCTCGGCGCCGCCAAGCCGCTCGGGGCCGAGGCGCGGGTTGGGATCGGTAACGACGTCACCGACGCGGAAGCCGCGGTAGAGCTCGTTGAGCGTCGGGGCGCGGAAGGAACGGTAGGCGGCGAGGTCGAGCGCCCAGCGCCCGCTCGCCTGCCAGCGCAGCGAGAGTCGCGGTGAGAGGGCGCGGGCGCGCCGCGTGCCACCGCCCTCGCTGGTGATCGCACCCGCGGTGGCGCGGTTGTGCCACCAGTCGCCGCGCACGCCGGCGGCGAGGCTCCAGCCCGGCGCCAGCGCCACCAGCTCCTCGACGAAGGCGCCGCCGAGCCCCTGGCGGCCGCCGGCCGAGCTGGGGATCGCTCGCCCGCCGA
>DASYUP010000097.1:0-2334 GCA_036001185.1 Thermoanaerobaculia bacterium | reverse complement strand
GAAGGTCTTGAGGGCCTGCAGGTCCCACCAGCCGATGGGGAGGATCGTCTTCCAGGCCCGGTACTCCCGCCAGAAGTCGAATGCCAGGCGGATGAGGAAGCGCACCCGGTGCGGGCGTTGGGCCGGGACCAGAAAGGCGTCGCACAGGCGGTCCCAGGCCGCGTCGGTGCGGACGCGGGCTTCGCCGAGCTGCGCCCTCACCAGGGCCGACTGGTCGCGCTCCACGCGGAAGACCACCGCCAGGGAGACCAGGTAGACGACCGTCAGGGCGAGCACGCAGACGACGGTCACCCCAGTGGAGGGGAGGACCTTGTCGAGGCAGGCGTTGAATCCGTCCATGGGGCCGCTGCGCGAAGCCTAAGGGATCACATCTCTAGACGGACGCCGGCCCTGATTTTCTCGGGGGAGAGTCGCGCAGGCGTCGGCCGATCGGACCGGGGTGGCGTTACTCTTCGCGCTATGCGAGCAGCACAATGACCGCCGAACGCCTGTCGACGCTGACCTACGAGGTCACCGGCCGCGTCGCCCGGATCACCCTCGACCGCCCGGCGCGTGGCAACGGCATCACGCTACAGATGCCGCGCGAGATCGCTCACTGCGTCGAGCGCGCCGACCTCGATCCTACCGTGCACGTCATCGCGCTCGCCGGCAACGGCACGGGGTTCTGCGGCGGCTACGACCTCGTGGAGTCGGCCGAGAAGGGGTTCACGGGGCTCGCCGATGCACCGGGTGCCCCAGGATCGCCGCTCGACCCGGCGGTGGTGAGCCGCAATCACGACCCGCGGCAGGTGTGGGACCCGACGCTCGACTACGCCATGATGCGTCGCAACGTCCGCGGCTTCATGAGCCTCTTCCACGCCGACAAGCCGGTGGTGTGCAAGGTGCACGGCTACTGCGTCGCCGGGGGCACCGACATGGCGCTCTGCTCGGACCTGCTGGTGATCGCCAGCGACGCGCGCATCGGCTATCCGCCGGCCCGCGTTTGGGGCGTGCCCACCACCGCCCTCTGGGCGCACCGCATCGGCGACCAGCGGGCGAAGCGGCTGCTGTTCACCGGCGACCTCATCACCGGGGTGCAGGCGCTGGAGTGGGGGCTCGCCATCGAGGCGCCGCCTGCCGCCGAGCTCGACGAGCGCTGCGAGGCGCTGCTCGCGCGCATCGCCCTGGTGCCGGTGAATCAGCTCGCCATGCACAAGCTGCTCGTCAACCAGGCGCTGTTCGCGCAGGGGCTGCACGCCACGCAGGTGCTCGGTACGCTGTTCGACGGCATGGCCCGCCACACCCCGGAGGGCTACGCCTTCCAGGCGAAGGCCGCCGCCGAGGGGTTCAAGGCCGCCGTGCGGGAGCGCGACGAGCCGTTCGACGACGGGCGCTGAGCCTGGCGCCTGGCGCCGCTCCGGCACCCATCCTGCAAAGCCGCCAGGCATGACATCCCCAAAGCGCAGCCGCTGGGCAGGATGGAACGAGCCGCGCCAATCCGAGCTGACGACGTTGCTGCTGCTGCTCGTCGTCTTCCTCGGCGCCTGGGTCTTCGTCACCGTCGCCGACGAGGTGGGGGAAGGGGACTCGCGGGCCATCGACCGCGCGCTGGTGCTGGCGTTGCGCAACCCGCACGACCTCGCCGATCCGCTGGGTCCCGGCTGGGTGGAGGAGTCGGTCCGCGACTTCACGGCGCTTGGCGGGGTCGCCGTGCTGGGGCTTCTCACCCTCGCCGCGGCGGGCTTCCTGTGGATGGACGGCAAGCCGCGCGCCGCCTGGTTCCTGCTCTTCGCCATCGGCAGCGGGCTGGCGCTCAGCACGTTGCTCAAGGACACCTTCCAGCGGGCCCGGCCCGATCTGGTGGCCCACGGCGCCATCGTCTACACCAGCAGCTTCCCCAGCGGCCACGCCATGCTCTCGGCAGTCACCTACCTGACCATGGGCGCGTTGCTGGCGAGGCTGCAGCAACGCCGCCGGCTCAAGGTCTACCTGCTCACCGTGGCGGTGGTGCTCACCATGCTCGTCGGGTTCAGCCGCGTCTATCTCGGCGTGCACTGGCCCACCGACGTGCTGGCCGGCTGGTCGGCGGGAGCGGCCTGGGCCGCGCTATGCTGGAGCGTAGCGCGGGTGCTGCAGCGGCGCGGGCAGGTGGAGTCGGAGGGGACGGCGCTTACCGAGCAACGAGTGGCCTAGCGCCGGCGGGCCTTCGGCGGTGTAGGCTTCGCGGCCGATGCGCGTCGGGGCTCGACGAAGGGTCTGCGCCTTGCTGGTGTGGGTCGCGGCCGTGGTGGCCGTTGCCACGTCGGCGGCGTCGGCGCTCCCCCCGCCGTCTTCTTCCGGGGTAGGGGCGGAGCT
>DASYUP010000096.1:0-5467 GCA_036001185.1 Thermoanaerobaculia bacterium | reverse complement strand
CAGCTGCTCGGTTGCCGACTCGGTCATCGTTTCGGTCATCACTTTGGTCATCGGTACACTCCCTTCAGAGCGTGGTGGGGCAAACTCGTTTGCTCCCGGGTGCACCGTGTCCTGTTGCACGCTGCGCGCCACCGTTTGCAGCCCGACCGCCGCTGGGCGGCAAGAAGTGCCCGCCCCTCAGCGGATCGCCGCCTGCCGCCCGTAGGTGAGGGCTCGTAGCCAGGCGGCTGGCCCTTGACAGCAAGATACCTTGCAATGCATTGTATATTGCGATGAAAGGCACCGAGGACGCGGAGAAGGCAGGGGGGTCCGCGGAGGCGTGGGAGGTGCAGCTTCGCAAGGGCTGCCTGGAGCTCGCCATCCTGGCGGCGCTGTGGGCCGAGAGGCTCTATGGCCTGGAGATCCTGCGCCGGCTGGAGAGCGACTCCGACCTCGTGGTCGCGGAGGGAACGGTCTACCCGCTGCTCAGCCGCCTCAAGGCCCGCGGGCTCGTGCGCAGCGAATGGGTGGAGTCGGAGGCGGGCCACCCGCGGAAGTACTACGAGCTGACGCCGGCGGGCAAGCGGCGCGCCCTCGAGATGGCCCGCATCTGGGAACGCTTCTCGGCCAACCTGAGCCGGCTGCTCGCACCGCTCGAGAGGAGGCGCTAGATGATCGTCGCCGACGACGTGCAGCGGCGGGTCGAGACGTACCTGGCGACGGTGCGCCGACGCTTGCGCCCGCTCGACCGCGACCTCGTCGACGACGTCGTCGAAGAGCTGCGCAGCCACATCCTGGACCGCGCCGCCGCCGGTGGGACCCTCACCGCCGGCGGCGTCGACGCCGCGCTCGCCGCGCTGGGCACGCCGGAGGCGCTCGCCGGCGAATACCTCACCGACGAGCTGCTGGCGCGAGCCGCGGTCAGCCGCTCGCCGGTGCGGGTCGTCGAGAGCCTGTTCCGCTGGGCGAGCCTCAGCATCAGCGGCTTCCTCGTCCTCTCCGGCGCGCTGCTCGGCTACTTCCTCGGCGGCGTGCTCCTGGTCGCTGCGCTGTCGAGGCCGTTCCACCCCGCGGCGGCCGGGCTGTGGACTTTCTCAGGCGCCGGCGACCTCACCGTGTCCCTCCGGCTCGGGTTCGGAACGCCGCCGCCGGGCGGCCGCGAGCTGCTCGGCTGGTGGCTGGTGCCCCTCGGGCTCGCCGGCGGCTACGGCCTGATCATCCTCACCACCTGGCTCGCGCTCGCCGGCGCGGGCCGGTTCCGTCGCTCGCCGATGTCCTCCCCTCGCTGACCCGAGATAGGAGCGAACGTCATGGAAGCGCTGGCACCAGCCGCCGGTTGGCGGCAGCGCAAGTGGATGGTGGTGGGCGAGCTCCTGGTCGTCGCTCTCTTCTTCGTTGCCGACGCGCTGCACTACATCCCGTTCAGCAAGACGCCGTTCCTGTTGGTGCTCGGCGGGATCTCGCTGCGGCTGCGCGGGAGCCGCTGGCGCGACGTCGGTCTGCGGCGCTACCGCAGCTGGCCCACGACCCTGACCCTCGGAATCGCCGCCGGCGTGCTGCTCGAGGCCTTCCAGCTTTTCGTCAGCCAGCCTCTGCTGGTGCACCTGCTGCACCGGCAGCCGGACCTCGAGGAGTTCCGGCCGCTGATCGGCAACCTGCGCTGGACGCTCGTCTTCATCGTCCTGGCGTGGACCCTCGCCGCCTTCGGCGAGGAGATGGTCTACCGCGGCTACCTGATGAACCGCGTCGCCGACCTGTTCGATCGCTCGCGCGGCGCCTGGGTGGTGAGCCTCGTCGTCGTCCACGCCGCCTTCGGGCTGGCGCACGCCTACCAGGGGATCACCGGCATCGTCGACGAGGGGCTGATGGGCCTGCTGCTCGGGCTGATGTACCTCGCGGCCGGTCGCAACCTCAGCGTGCCGATCCTCGCCCACGGCGTCCAGGACACCGTCGACTTCGTCCTCATCTTCCTCGGCAAGTACCCGGGTATGTAGGCGCCAGAGCGTCGAGCCGCGGCTTGGGGATCGCCGACAGATAGGGGGCGCCGCTCGTGAGGATCAGCGCGGCAACTTCGTTCACCACGTCGAGACCGTGAGGCCGCCACAGCGCGGGGGTGGCGATTGACGACCGGGACTGGCGAGCTCGCCTGCTCGGGGGAGCTTGCGCCACTGGCCCCAGCAGCCAGCGGTCGAGCTGACCAGCCGGACGCAGTCCGGGTGCGCCTGAACCGCTTGTTGAACTGTCTGTCGATCACCGCGAGATAGCGCGGATCGTCAGGGCCGATCCTCATGGATTCGGTCTCCTTGTCGACCGCGACGGACTAGACTGAGGCATTACCGGGCCCCGCCCGATCCATCTGGAGCTCTGCAGACCGGTGACTCGACAACCGCGTATCCGGTTTCCTGTCCCGCGGCGGGTAGCCGCGCCGACCTTCGTCGCCCTTCCGTGAGGGTCCTCATCGCCACTGCCCAGATGCCGTTCATCGCCGGCGGTGCCGAGCTGCTCGCCACGGGGCTCCGCCGGGCGCTCGCCGAAGCGGGCCATCAGGTAGACACCATCGCCTTGCCGTTTCGTCAGTGGCCGCCGGAGGAGGTGATGCGGGGTATGGAGGCATGGGCCGCCCAGCGGTTGACGCAGGTCGACAGCGGCGAGGTCGAGCGGCTGATCTGCCTCAAGTTCCCGGCGTACTACGCGCCGCACCCGGCAAAGGTCGCCTGGCTTACACACCAATTCCGGCCAGTCGACGATCTGTGGCACCAGAGCGGTTTTCAACAGCACCCTGCAGCCTGGGCCCTGCGCTGGGAGCTAGTGACTCGCGAGCGCCAGCACCTGAGCGAATGCCGCCACCTGTTCACCGTCTCGCGAACCGTGTCGACGCGCCTGCTGGTTTCCTGCAGCCTGCCGTCGACGCCGCTGCTTCCCCCGGCTCCCTGGGAAGGCAGCTACTGGTGGGCGCCAGCCGAACCATATATCTTCATTCCCAGCCGATTGGAGGGGCACAAGCGCCAGCACCTCTTGATCGAGGCCCTGTGCCACACGCGCCCGTCGCTGCTGGCGGTGGTCACCGGCGAGGGGGGCGCCCGTGAACGTCTGGTGCGACTGGTCGACGAGCTCGGCCTCCAGTCGCGAGTGCGATTCCTCGGCCACGTGCCGCTGAGAGAGCAGCTGGCCCTCTATGCGAGCTGCCTCGCCGTCGGCTTCGCTCCGCTCGGCGAGGACTATGGCTTCATCACTGCCGAGGCGATGCTCTCCGCAAAACCGGTGGTGACGTGCAGTGACTCCGGCGGGCCCGTCGAGCTGGTGATCCACGACGAGACCGGCTTCGTCGCCGACCCCGACCCGGTTGCGGTCGGCGCAGCGCTCGACCGGCTCGCCGGCGCGCCGGAGCTGGCGACTCAGATGGGGCGCGCCGGGCTGGAGCGGTATCGCCACCTCGCCATCGGCTGGCCGGACGTGGTCTCGCAGTTGTTGAGCTGAAGCGATGCGGATCGGCATCCTCGCACCCTCGCCGGTGCCGTTGCAGGTGGGCGGTGCGGAGAAGCTGTGGAACGGTCTGCTCGATCACCTCAACTCCGAGACACGCCATCGCGCTGATCTCGTCAAGCTGCCGGTGGCGGAAGGGGACTTGTGGCAGGTAGTCGACGGTTACCGCGGCTTCCGCAGCCTCAATGTGGACCACTTCGACCTCGTCATCAGCGGCAAGTACCCCGCCTGGATGGCCTCGCACCCCCGGCACTCCTGTTACATGCTCCATGCCCTGCGCGGCCTCTACGACCAGTACTGGCGAGATGGCCGCCAGGAAGGGGAGTGGAGCGTCGAGGTCTTCGCCACGCTGCGCTTCCTGCGTCGGCACCAGCGGCACCCGGAGACGCTTGCTGAGGGCTTCGCGCGTATCGACGCGCTACGCGGGGCGGCACCGCTGGCGGCCGGCCGGCTGCCCGGACCGGTGGCGCGCGAGGTGGTGCACTACCTCGACAGTGTGGCCATGGCCGGCTTGGCGCGAACGAGTGCGATTTCGCAAACCGTCGCCAGCCGCGATGCGTACTTCCACGGACGCCTTCCGGATGCCGTTGCCCACCCGCCGACCAGCCTGCGAGGGCTTCATTGCCGTCGCTTCGAGCACCTCCTTACGGTGGGCCGCCGCGACAACGCCAAGCGCGTCGAGTTGGTCATCCGCGCGATGCGCCATGTCACTGCATCGGTCGAGCTCTTGGTCGCCGGCGCCGCCGGCGGCAACGAAGAGCTGGTCGCGCTCGCCAGCGCCGATTCCCGCATCCGCTTCCTCGGCGAGGTGAGTGATGCCGAGCTGGTCGATCTCTACGCCGATGCCCTGGCCGTCGTTTTCGTGCCGATCGCCGAGGACTTCGGCATGGTCGCCCTCGAGGGCATGCTCGCCGGAAAGCCAGTGATCACTGCCACCGATGCGGGCGGACCGCTCGAGCTGGTGCAGGAAGGCGTGACGGGCCGCGTGGTCGCTCCGGATGCGTGCTCGCTGGCGGCAGCCATCGACGCCCTTGCCCGCTCTCCGGCGGATGCCGTGGCGATGGGCCGCCGCGGCCGCGAGCGCGCGGCCCCCGTCTGCTGGCAGACGGCCCTGCCGAAAATCCTCGGCGGGCTCGCGCCCGCGCCGACGTCGCGACGTCGCGCTCCGGCAACGAAGTCGGTGGTCGTCGCCACCACCTTTCCCGTCACTCCACCACGCTCCGGCGGGCAGGTGCGGGCGTTTCAGCTCTACCGCCATCTGGCGCGCTATGCGCGGGTGACGCTGGTCGCCCTGGCCGACCCGCGACTGCCGGCGCTGGACCACGAGATCGCCCCGGGGTTGCGCGAGGTGCGGGTGCCCAGAAGCGCGGCGCACCAGGAGTCGGAGACCGAGCTTTCCGCCGCGATCGACTGGGTGCCGGTCACCGACGTCGCTCTTTCGCTCTTCCACCAGAAGACCCCGGCCTATGCCCAGGCTCTCGCTGGCCCCTGCCGCGATGCCGACGCGGTCGTCGCCTGTCACCCCTATGCGCTGCCGGTGCTCGCCGAGGTCAGCACTGCCCCGCTCTGGTACGAGGCGCAGGACGTCGAGGCCGATCTCAAGCGGAGCATCTTCCCCGACCACCCGGCGGGACGCGAGCTGGCAATCCGAGTGGAGGAGATCGAACGGGAGTGCTGCGCGGTGGCGGCGCGGGTGCTCACCTGCTCGACCGAGGACGGCGATCGTCTCGTCGAGCTCTATGGCGTGGCTCGTAACATCGTCCGCTGCGTTCCCAATGGCGTCGACATCCAAGCGGTTGCCTTTCGTACTCTGGCCGAGCGCCGACTGGCGCGGGCGCGCGCCGGCCTCGACGACAGGCCCACTGCGCTCTTCGTCGGCAGCTATCACGGCCCGAACCTGGACGCCGTGGAAAGCCTGCTGGCGACCGCGCGGCGGTGCCCGCACATCGCCTTCCTGGTGCTCGGTAGCGTCTGCATGGCGCCGATCTTTGCCGAACCGCCCGCC
>DASYUP010000095.1:0-9306 GCA_036001185.1 Thermoanaerobaculia bacterium | reverse complement strand
GTGTGGATCGAGCAGACAGCGACGGGTGCCCGCCGCTACTACCACCTGCAGGCGACGCCGGCCGACGACGACGCGCTCGATGGCATCCTCGACCGCGGCGGCTTCGTGGCGGCGCCGGCGGCGGCGCTCGGCGGAGCCAGCGAGGCCGCCCGCGCCGCCGGCGGTCCCTGGCTGACCCCGCGCGGCATGCCCGGCTTCCGGCTGCGCCTGCGCTGGATCGACGAGGCGGGTCGCAGCCAGCCGGTGCGGACGGAGTCCTGCATGGTCGGCGCCCTCTGTCTGTCGACCGGCGTCCGCGGCCGCAGCGACCTCTTCGTGCGGCTGCTCGACGCGGGGCCGCTCGGCCGCTGGCCGGCGCTCGCGCGCCTCACCACCGCCGGCGTCGAGCTGTGGATCCAACACACTCGCACCGGCGTGCTGCGGCACTATGTGCTGCCGCCGGTGGCGCCCGGCAGCGAGGAGCTCGACGGCCTTCTCGACCGGCAGGGGTTCCGCTGACGGGGCGCCGCGCGTAGGCGCGGGCTGCCGCGCTACATGCCGAGCGCGCGCGGCAGCGCCGTCGACCAGACCTGCTGCATCTCGTCGACACCCAGGGTCAGCTTGCCGCCGCGCAGCTTGAGCGCCAGCCTGCCGCCACCCACCTTGCCGACGTCGTGGGCCGGCACGCCGGCCTCCTCGGCGGCCTCCAGCACCGCCTTGACGTGCTTCGGCGCCACCGCCAGCACCGCCCGCCCCTGGCTCTCGGAGAAGAGCTGCAGCGGCTCGACCGGCAGGTCGAGCTCGGCACCCAGCCCGCGGCCGAAGCAGGCTTCGGCCAGGGTCAAGGCGAGGCCGCCGTCGGAGACGTCGTGGGCGGTGTGCAGGACCTGCTCGAAGACCAGCAGCCGCAAGAGGTCGGCGAGGCGCGCCTCGGTATCGAGGTCGACCATCGGCGGCCGCCCCTGCTCGACGCCGTGCAGCAGCCGCAGGTAGGCCGAGCCACCGAACTCGCGCTGGTCCTCGCCGAGGAGGATCACCCGATCGCCGGCGTGGGTGAACCAGGAGACCGGCACGTGCCGCAAGTCGGGGATCACCCCCACCATGCCGATCGTCGGCGTGGGGTGGATCGACTGCCCCTCGGTCTCGTTGTAGAAGGAAACGTTGCCGGAGATGACCGGCACCTCGAAGGCCCGGCAGGCCCTGGTGATGCCACGCACCGCCTCGCGAAACTGCCAGTTGACCTCGGGGTTTTCTGGGCTGCCGAAGTTGAGGCAGTCGGTGATCCCCACCGGCTCGGCGCCGACGCAGGCGAGGTTGCGCACCGACTCCGCCACCGCTTGCATGGCGCCCATGCAGGGGTCGAGGGCGCAGTAGGCGGGGTTGACGTCGGCGGTGAGCGCGATCCCCAGCGGCGTGCCCTTGAGCAGCAGCACCGCGGCGTCGCCGCCGGGTCCGAGCACCGTGTTGGTGCGCACCGTCGAGTCGTACTGGCGGGTGATCCAGGCCTTGCTGCCGAGCTCGGGGGTGTCGAGCAGCGCCCGCAGAGTGGCCGCCGGATCGTCGGGCTCGGGCACCCGCGGCGCCCACTGCCGCTGCACCAGGTCGCGCGGCTCGCGCACCGGCCGCCGGTAGACCGGCGCGTCGTCGGTGAGGGCGGCGATCGGCAGGTCGGCGACCTTCTCGCCGTGGAAGCGGATCTCGGCGCGGCGGCTGTCGGTGACGTGACCGATCTCGGCCACCTCCAGCCCCCAGCGCTGGCAGATGCGGACCAGGTCCTCCTCCATGCCGCGCTTGACGACGAACAGCATGCGCTCCTGGCTTTCCGAGAGCATGATCTCGAAGGGGCCGAGCCCGCGCTCGCGCAGCGGCACGCGGGAGAGCTCCAGCTCGATGCCGGTGCCGCCGCGCGCCGCCATCTCGAACGATGAGCTGGTGAGCCCGGCGGCGCCCATGTCCTGCACCGCCACCACCGCCCCCGACTTCAAGGCCTGCAGGGTGGCCTCGAGCAGGATCTTCTCGGTGAAGGGGTCGCCCACCTGCACGGTCGGCAGCTTGTGCGCGCTCTCCTCGCCGAACGACTCCGAGGCCATGGTGGCGCCGTGGATGCCGTCGCGGCCGGTGCGGCTGCCGACGTAGAGGATGGGGTTGCCCGGCCCGGCGGCGCGCGCCTTGTGGATGGCGTCGCGCCGCGCCACGCCGAGGGCGAAGGCGTTGACCAGGATGTTGCGGTCGTAGCAGGAGTGGAAGCGGGTCTCGCCGGCGACGTTGGGGATGCCCACGCAGTTGCCGTAGTCGCCCACCCCGCGCACCACGCCGTCGACGAGGTGCCGCATCCGGTTCACCTGACCCCCACCGGATGGGGCATCGAGCGAGCCGAAGGAGAGCGAGTCCATGACGGCGATCGGCCGTGCCCCCATGGTGAAGATGTCGCGCAGGATGCCGCCCACGCCGGTGGCCGCGCCCTGGTAGGGCTCGATGAAGCTCGGGTGGTTGTGGCTCTCCATCTTGAACACCGCCACCCAGCCCTGGCCGAGGTCGACGACTCCGGCGTTCTCCCCCGGCCCCTGCAGCACGTAGGGCCCCTCGGTGGGGAACTCGCGCAGGTACACCTTCGAGGACTTGTAGGAGCAGTGCTCGGACCACAGCGCGGCGGCGATACCGAGCTCGGTGTAGGTGGGAGTCCGCCCCAGCACGGCGACCAGCCGCTCGTACTCCTCGGCCGTCATCCCCTGCCGCTTGGCGAGGGAGACGTCGACCTGTGGCTCGTCGAGCACCGCTGCCGGCGCCCCCCCCTTCATCGCCCCGACCCCGCGCGCCGCCGGCGGCCACCCCCCTCGCCCGCCCCCGCCAGCGACTCGGCCAGCGAACGGAAGAGCTCGGCGCCGTCCTCGTTGCCGAGGATCGCCTCGGCGCAGCGCTCGGGGTGCGGCATCAGCGCCAGCACGTTGCCGTCCTTGTTGCAGATGCCGGCGATGGCCCGCTCGGCCCCGTTGGGGTTCCAGTCGCCGTTGCCGGCAGCGACGTCACCACTGGGCGAGCAGTAGCGGAAGACCACCTGCCGTTCCTTCTCCAGGGCGTCGAGGTGGGTGACGGTGTCGAAGTAGCTGCCCTCGCCGTGGGCGATGGGCATGCGCAACACCTGCCCGCGGCGCAGGCGATGGGTGTAGGGAAGGTCGTCGCGCTCGACCCGCAGGTGGACGTCCTGGTTGAGGAAGCGCAGACCGGCGTTGCGCCGCATGGCACCGGGGAGCAGGCCGGCCTCGCAGAGGATCTGGAAGCCGTTGCAGACGCCGAGCACCATACCGCCGGCGTCGGCGTGCCGCTTGATCGCCGGCATGATCGGCGAGCGCGCCGCCATCGCCCCCGCCCGCAGGTAGTCGCCGTACGAGAAACCCCCGGGGAGCACCACCACGTCGCAGCCGTGCAGCTGGGGGTCGTCGTGCCAGAGGAAGGTCGCGTCCTCTCCCAGCACGTGCTTCCAGACGTGGTAGACGTCGTGGTCGCAGTTGCTGCCGGGGAAGACGACGACGCCGCACTTCATCGACGCGCCCCCTTCTTGGCGGGTGCCTTCTTCGCCGCCGCCTTCTTGGCGGGAGGCTTCTTGGCCGGGGCCTTCTTCGCCGGAGGCTTCGCTTTGCCTTGGCTCGCCTTGCCTTGGCTCGCCTTGCTTTGGCTCGCCTTGCTTTGGCTCGCCTTGCCTTTGGCGGGCCTCGGCGCGGGCTTCGCTGGTTTCCTGACGGCCGCTGCGTGCGACTTGCTCGCCGCGGCGGCGCGCACGGGCGCCTTGCCGCCCCTGGCTGCCGCCTTCGGCGCCACCGCCTTGGCCGGCTTGGCCGCCTTGACCGGCTTGACCGGCTTGGCGGCGGCGGCCTTCGGCCTGGCAGCGGGCTTGACGACCGGCTTTCCCTTCGCGGTGGCGGGCCTGGCGGCCAGCGGCAGCTGGGCAGGTGGATGCTTGGGAACCGGCCGCGGCATGACCTGGGTGGGGTGGGCTGCCGCCGGCTTGCCGCCTCGCGGCGGCGTAGCAGCGGTCCGCGGCTGCCCGGCGGCGATTGGACGGCCAGCCGCGGGCCCGTGGCCCGCTGGTGACGGCGTCACGCGGGGAGCCGCCACGCGCGGGGGCGCCACGCGCGTAGAAGGCACGCGCGCCGCCGGCAGCAACGAGGCCGGCGTCGGCGGCGGAGTCGGGGGCGTGGAGGGAGGTAGCATCGTCGCCCGGCCGGGGCCGGGAGCCGGGGGCGGCACGCGGGCCAGCAGCGGCGGCACGGCCGAACGTGGGCCCGTGGGCTCCTCATGCGCGGTGCGGGTGGCGGTGACGTCGGCGTTCGCGGGCTCCCCCTCGGCCCCCCGGGCGCTCGCCGGTGCGCCCCCCCGCCCGGCCTGGCTGGCCGCGCCCTTGCCGGCCGCCACCTTGCCCGTCTTGCCGCCCGCGTCCCCGGGCATCTGCACCTCGAAGCTCTCCATGACGGGGTTGGCGAGGAGCTTCCGGCACATGGCCTCGACCCGGGCCCGCGCCTCCTCCCCTTTGCCCGCCACCTCGATCTCGAAGGTCTTGCCGGCCCGCACCTCGGCGACGTCGCCAAACCCAAGCCGGCCAAGGGCTTGGTGAATCGCCTTGCCTTGCGGGTCGAGGACCTCGCGACGGGGATAGACCAGGACTCTTGCCTTCACGGGGTGGGCTCCGAAGACATGAAAGTGATGTCGGGGCGCCACGGCGGCCCCGCGGCGCGGGTGATTGCGCGAAGAGTAGCAAAAACGGGGCGAAAAGGAAGCGAGCGCAGCAGGGCGAGGCGCCGTCCGGGAGCCCCTACGGCCCCCCCGAAGTCAGGCGAAGTCTTGCGGTGCCAGCAGGATGGGCAAGGTTTCAGCCGACGGTAAGCCACGGCGTCGGCTCGAACTGCCCGGAGACCGTCAGCTTCGCCTTGGCGCGCAGTCGCGCCAGCTCCTCCCCCACCACCGCGGCCGCCAGCGCCGGCAGGTTATTGACCTGCGAGAGGTGGTAGAGGACGACGTGGGCTAGGCCGTCGTGGGCTAGCTCCTCCAGGCCCTGGGCGGCGTCCGCGTTGGAGAGGTGGCCGTGCCGCCCCGCCACCCGCTGTTTGAGCGGCCAGGGGTAGGGACCGTTGCGCAGCATGTCGAGGTCGTGGTTGGCCTCGAGGATGAGCGCATGGACCCCGGCCAGCCGGGCCCAGGCGAGCCGGCTGCGGCACCCGAGGTCGGCCACCAGGCCCACCCTGCCCCCGCCCGCCGGATCCTCGACCACCACCCCCACCGGCTCCCGCGCATCGTGGGGGATGCTGAACAGCTCGACCACGAACCCCGCCGCCTCGAACGGCACGCCCGACCGACAGGGGCGAAGAAGGGCCGCCACCTGCGGCCGCAGCTCGAGCGCTCCCAGGGTGCCGGCGGTCGCGTACACCGGCACCGGATGCTTGCGGCACAGCCGCTCGAGGCCTCGCACGTGATCGCCGTGCTCGTGGGTGAGCACGATCCCGTGCAGGTCGGAGAGCTCCAGCCCCACCCGCGAGAGCCGCCGCCGGGTCTCCCGCGCCGAGAACCCGGCGTCGATGAGCAATCGCCGCCCCCCCGCCTCCACCACCACCGCGTTGCCCTGGCTCCCCGACCCCAGCACGCAGATCCGCAGCGGCCGCCGCGGTGTCGCCACCGCCGGTACCGCCCTCTCGAGCTCGGGAAAGAGGCTCGACTGGATCAAGCTGACGACAACTCTACGCCTATCTCCCGCCTTTCACTCGCCACCAACCCCGGGCAGAGGCGAGCTCCCCCCCAAGAGAATCTCGCCACGACGGGGCCGGATGCCCAGCCCGGCCCACCCTAGAACTCGTAGGTCTTCCCCTGCTCCAGGAACTCGAGATCCGGGTTCCGCATCGCCTTGATCTCGACACGGATACGGGCGATGCAGGGCGGCTTCAGGTGGTGCAGCAGGATCGGCACCTTGCGCTCCAGCTTCTCCAGCTCGCGCGCCAGCGTGCGCGGCGTCAGGTGGAGCGACACGTCGGCGATCTCCTGCAAGCTGTTGTCGAAGGAGACGTCGATGCACAGCGCCTTGAGGTCGGGCGTCTGGTTGGCGATCTCCCAGAAGCGCGTGGTGGGACCGGTGTCGCTCGACCACAACACGGCGCTGCGCCCCTGCCGCAGCAGGAAGCCATGGGTGGGCACCAGGTGGTCGACGGGAATGGGCGTGAAGGTCACCCCCTCGAGCTCCAGCGGCACCTCGTCGGCCAGCTCCTCGAACAGCACCGCCGGCAGCAGGTGATTGGGCAGCCGTGTGAAGTCCGGCCAGGTGGCGTTGTTGAACAGGTACTTGCGGATGGCGTAGACGGTGGCCGGCGAGCTGTAAACGCGGATGGCTCCGCTGCTCTTGCCGTAGACGTTCTCGATGAAGAACGGCAACGAGTTCGTGTGGTCCATGTGCGAGTGCGAGAGGACGATCGAGTGCACGCGCACCTGGTCTTCGACGGCGAGGGCCTGAGCCAACGAGCCGGCGTCGAGGGCGACACGGTCATTGACCAGCAGCGAGGTCATGCGGCAGTCGAGACTCTCGCCGCCGAAGCCGCCCAGGACCTGGATTTTCATGTGGTCGGGAGAATATTACCCTTGCGGGACGAGGGCAGACAATGAAGCGAGTAACCGTTCGCCCTGCTCGAGCGTGAAGGCGCCGCGCTCGTAGAGACGGGCGAAGGCGGCCGCCACCACCGGGCAGAACTGCGCCCCGGCGCCGCGGCCGATCTCCTCGGCGGCGTTCTGCGGCGTCAGCGCGCGGCGGTAGGGGCGATCGGTCGTCATGGCGTCGAAGGTGTCGGCGACGCCGATGATGCGCGGAATGAGCGGCAGTTGCTCGTCGCTGAGGTGGTCGGGATAGCCCTTGCCGTCGAGCCGCTCGTGATGGCTGCGGATCCCCGCCACCAGGTGCTTGAGGCTGCGGATCTTGCCCACCATCTCGGCGCCGTCGACGGTGTGGCGCTCCATCACCCGCAGCTCGTCGGCGTCGAGACGCGCCGGCTTGCGCAGGATCTGGTCGGGCACCGCGATCTTGCCGATGTCGTGGAGGATGGCGGCGAGCCGCAGCTCCTCCAACCGGTCGGGGGAGAGACCGAGCTCCTGGCCGAGCAGCACCGAGTAGGTGACCACCCGCCGCACGTGCCCGCCGGTGTAGGGGTCGCGCCGCTCGATCGCTTCGGAGAGCGCCGTCACCATCTCCAGGAACTGCCGCTTCTGCTCGGCGTAGAGGCGCGCGTTGGCCACCGCGGCGGCGAGGATGCCGGCGAACAGCTGCATGCGCCGCAGGTCGCCGGCGGTGAAGCCTTCCCCGTCGACGCGATTGAGCAGCTGCAGTACGCCGATCACCTTGCCGCGGGCGATCAGCGGCACGGTGAGGATGTTGCGGGTCTCGAAGTCGGGGTCGCGGTCGCCGCTCCACCGCGGATCGTGCGCCACCTCGTTGACGATCTCCGCCTGCGCCGAGCGCGCGACGCTGCCGACGATGCCGCGACCCAGCGGCACCCGCAGGCTATGGATCTCGTCGGCGGCGCGCCCGCGCACGACGCGAAAGAACAGCTCCCCCGCCTCGTCGTCGAGCTCCCAGATCGAGCTCGACTCGGCGTGGCAGAGCTCCTCCGCCTTCTGCAGGGCGAGCTCGAGCACCCTTGCCAAGTCCAGCGTGCTGGCCAGCTCGACTCCGATCTCCAGCAGCACCTCGTGCTCGGCGAGGCGGCGCTGACGGTCGGTCGAGTCGCTCATCGCGTCGGTCAGGATGCGTCGAGATCGCCACGGCCGGCTTCGCCGGCCTGGCGATGACCGCCGCTACGCGGCGGTCAGAATCGGCTGCCGATCCAGAAGGTGGTCTGGAAGCCACCGCCGGTGGTGTTCTTGAAGTCCCACCGCTTGGCGAAGTCCCAGTTGAGATCGAGGCCTCCGAAGTTGATGGTGAACCCCCAGCCGTAGGCCGACTTGGGGCCGCGGTTGCCGGTCGCGAAGTTGTCCGGCGCCAGCTGGTGGGTGCCGGGGGTGAAGAAACGGAAGGTCTCGCCGGCGTAGTCGAACCAGGCGCCGCCGACGTCGATGAAGACGCGGCCGCGGATCCCCTGGAAGGTGCCGAAGGGCAGCACCAGCGCGTCGATCATCGGGAAGCGCAGCTCGAGGTTGCTGTAGAAGGCGCGATCGCCCACGAACTCGCGGAAGTCGAAGCCGCGCACGGTGTCAAGGCCGCCAAAGAAGAAGACGTCGGGGATCTGCCCCCAGCTGGCGCCGCCGAACAGCCGGAAGGCGAAGTTGATCCGCTGGGTGAGCGGCACGTACTGCCGGAAATCGAGCGAGGCGTTGGAGGTGATGGCGTTGCTCTTGCTGTTGATCCCCGAATCGGCCTTGTTGCTGCCGCCGCCGACGTCGGGGGCGTAGTTGCCCTCGATGCGCCAGCGGCGCCCCGAGATCGGTCCGTAGGCCGAGCCGATGGTGGTGTCGCCGACGAAGCCCAGCCCAACCTCCGGGTAGTTGTCGGTGCGCGGATCGAGGAAGGGGCGGAACTGGTTGGTCGCCGGATCGAAGAGGAAGCGTTGGAACTCGTACTGGCGGCGCACGTAGCCGAGGCTCGCCTCGATCCGGTGGTAGAAGTTGAACGGATAGATGACGAAGCCGCGCGCTCCGGTCTGCCGATAGGCGGAACGCCGCTGCAGCTCGAGGTCGCCGTTGCCGCGCTCGCGCAGACCGAGGAAGAAGGCGCGGTTGTCGTAGACGTCGGCGCCCCACTGCAGGCGCCGCGAGAGGTTGAGGTAGACGATGTCGAAGTCGGAGAAGCTCGCCACCGAGTCGAAGGTCAGGAAGAGGCGGCGGTTGCCCAGGTAGTCGGAGAACGACAGCTGCGTCTGCGACACCACCAGCTGGTCGGAGGTGACGCCGACGCCGACGTCGCCGTCTTCGAGGAACATCTTGAAGCCGCCGTACTTCTCCTTGTTCTCGTCGTTGATGGTGACCTGGATGTCGGGCTCGTAGCGTTGCAGCGCCGCCTCCTGCGTCGCCGGCTGGGTGGTGAGGTCGGGGAGGGTCTCCAGCACCGGCAACGGCTGGTCGAGGTCGGCGCGGTAGATGTCGAAGCGTCCTTTCCAGTAGCCGTTGTAGATCAGCGCCTGCGAGCCGTCGGCGCGCTCGACCACTCCCGGCATGAAGCACCCGGTCACCGCGTTGGTGTGCTGGCGCACCTGGCCGCTGCCGAGGTCGAGCGAGTAGACGTTGTCGAAACCGTTGCGGTCGGAGGTGTAGTAGAGGGTCTTGCCGTCCTTGCTCAGCGACGGGTCGCGGTCGTTCCAGTCGCCG
>DASYUP010000094.1:0-2730 GCA_036001185.1 Thermoanaerobaculia bacterium | reverse complement strand
GGCCGCGTCGACGTGCTGGTCAACAACGCTGCGCTGCCGCTCACCACTCGCTTCGCCGACATCACCGGCGACGAGTGGCGGCGGGCGCTGGAGGTGAACCTCACAGCGCCCTTCCTGCTCATCCAGGCGGTGCTGCCGTTCATGAAGGACCAGGGGTACGGACGCATCGTCAACGTCTCGTCGACGGCCGGCCGCATGGTGAGCACGCTCGGCGGCGCCCACTACACGGCGTCGAAGACCGGGCTGCTCGGCCTGACGCGCGCCGCCGCCAAGGAGCTGGGCCGCCACGGCATCACCGTCAACGCCGTCTGCCCCGGCATGATCGACACCGAGCTGACGCGCGAGAGCGCCTCGCCCGCGCGTCTCGAGCAGCTGGCCCAGGGCTTCCCGGTGCCGCGGCTGGGCACCGCCCTCGAGGTCGCCGACCTCGTCTGCTTCGCCGCCTCCGAGGCCGCCGGCTACATCACCGGCGCCTCGCTCGACATCAACGGCGGCGACCTGATGATGTGAAGCGCATGAAGGAAAGCACCCGGGTCCTGGTGGCGCTGGGCGCCGCGCTCGCGGCCGGCACCGCCATCGCCGCCAGTGGCAACGCCACCCTGATGCGCGCCGCCGACGCCCTGGCGCCCATCGGCACCCTGTGGGTCAACGCCATCCGCATGACGGTGATTCCGCTGGTCGTCTCGCTGCTCGTCACCGGGGTGGCGTCGACCGCCGACCTGCGTGCCGTCGGCCGCCTCGGCGGGCGCACGCTGCTGGTCTTCGTCCTGCTGCTCGCCGGCACCGCCGCCGTCGTCGTCCCCCTGGCGCCGCTGGCGTTCGCGCTGGCGCCGCACGGAGCCGGCGCGCGCGCCGCGCTACCGGCCGGGGCGGCCGAAGCCGCCGGCGAGCTGGCGGCGAGCGGCGAAGCACCAGGGTTCGCGATCTGGCTCACCTCGCTGCTCCCCACCAACGCCATCGCTGCGGCGGCCACCAGCGCCATGTTGCCGCTCATCCTCTTCACGCTGCTGTTCGCCCTCGCCATCGCCCGCAGCCCCGCCGACGCGCGCGACACCCTGCTCGGCTTCTTCCGCGCCCTGCGCGAGGCCATGCTGGTGCTGGTGGGCTGGGTCATCGCCCTCGCTCCCGTCGGCGTCTTCGCCCTGGTGCTGCCGCTGGCGGCGCGCGGCGGGGTGGCGCTCGCCGGGCTCGTCGGCTTCTACGTCGTGGTGTATTCGCCGGCGAGCCTGCTCTTCACCGCACTGCTCTATCCGGTGGCCGCGATCGGCGGCCGGGTGCCGATGCGCCGATTCGCCCGCGCCGCGCTGCCCGCGCAGCTCATCGCCTTCAGCTCGAGCTCGTCGATCGCCTCGCTGCCGGCGCTGGTCGAGGCCGCCGAGCGCGGCCTCGGCCTGCCGGAACGCGTCAGGGGCTTCGTGCTGCCCCTCGCCGTCTCGACCTTCCATGTCTCGGGGCCGGTCGCGTGGACAGTGGGTGCGCTGTTCGTCGGCCGCTTCTACGGCATCGAGCTGCACGCCTGGCAGCTCGCCATCATCGCCTTCGCCGCCATCTTTCTCGGCTTCGCCGCCCCTGGCGTGCCACGCGGCGCCTTTCTCATGCTGACGCCTCTCTTCGTCGCCATCGGCCTGCCGGTCGAGGGGATCGGCATTCTCATCGCCGTCGACGCCATTCCCGATCTCTTCGCCACCGTCCACAACGTCACCGGCGATCTCACCGCCGCGGTGCTGGTCGCCCGTGGCAGCGTGGACAACGCAGCGGTGGGCTCGGTACAGTCGCACCCAGCGGCGATTCCGGGCTGAGCGGTCTTTTCATCAGGAGGGGGGCGAGCGATGAGCGAGCTATCCCAGGTGGCAACCGCCGGTGCAGGGACGCGCGAGCACCGGCTGGTGGCGGCCCTGGGCCGCCGCCACGCTGCGCTCGGAGCCACGGCCTTGCCCTTCGAGCTGCGGCTGCCCGACCGCACGTCGCACTCCATCGGCGGCCCCGGCGAGCCCGCCTTCACCGTCCACCTAGTCAGCGAGAAGGGAGTGGCCGCCTTGGCGGCCGCCGACGAGCTGGCGGTGGCCGAGGCCTTCATGGACGGCGACCTCGACCTCGAGGGGGACCTGCTGGCGGTGCTCAAGCACCGCCGCCTGCTGGGCGATCCGCACCCCCTCCGCTATCTCGTCGCCACCTACGTCGCGCCGCTGCTGCTCGGCCAGGTGGGGCGCGACAAGAAATGGATCAAGAGCCACTACGACGTCGATCCCGACTTCTTCCTCCTCTGGCTCGACCACGAGCTGCGCGCTTATTCGCACGGCTTCTTTGCCGACGACGGCGAGTCGCTGGAGGCGGGGATGGAACGCAAGTTCCGCTACGCCTTCGACGCCTGCGGCCTGCGGCCGGGCCAGCGCGTGCTCGACATCGGCGGCGGCTGGGGGTCGTTCCTGCAGTTCGCCGGCGAGCAGGGCGTGCACGTGACCTCGCTCACCATCTCCGCCGCCTCGGCGCGCACGATGCGCCGCCTGATCGCCGAGCGCGGGCTGGCGGGCGAGGTGGTCGAGCAGCACTTCCTCGAGTACCGCGCCAGGGAGCCGTTCGACGCCATCGTCAACCTCGGCGTCACCGAGCACCTGCCCGACTATCGCCGCAGCCTCGCGCAGTACCAGCGGCTGCTCAAGCCCGGCCGCCGGGTCTACCTCGACGCCTACTCGGGAGCGCGACACGGCATGCCTTCCTTCATCTCCAAGT
>DASYUP010000093.1:0-7292 GCA_036001185.1 Thermoanaerobaculia bacterium | reverse complement strand
GTGGCGAGGTACTCGTCCACTGACCGGAAGTCGGTCTTGGCCATGGCTTCCCTCCACTCCCGCGGGGCGATTCTAGTGAAACGCGCCGAGGATGGCGGGCTCAAATTGCAAGACCGTTCTTTTCCAGCTACTTGTGGAGCTTCCATCAGCCTCTAGGAGCTACCTAGCGCCCGGCGCACCTGCCGCGCTGCCCGCAGCCCGCTCGCCAGCGCCCCTTCGACCGTCCCGGTGCGCCCGCCGGCGTCGGTGGCCTCGCCGGCGAAGAAGAGCGTGCCCTCGACCGGCCGCGACAGGCTGCGCGCCGTCCCGGCGCCGCCGACGCGAGCGTAGCTGTAGGCGCCGCGCGAGTGGACGTCCGCCTGCCAGTCGTGCATCCAGGTCGCCACCAGGCGCGACGTCACCGCGCGCCTCGGTACGCCTAGCGCCGCAGCCAGCTCCGCCATCGCCGTGGACTCGACGGCGCCGCGCCCCCGGGCGGCGATCGCCGCCGCTCGTGGGCCGCCGGTCCAGGCGACGACGAGCGGCCAGCTCAGCGGGTAGCTGGTCCACCAGACGCGGAAGGTCGGGCCGCTGGTCTGGATGAAGCTCGCACGCGCCAGCCGCTCCGGCTGCGGAGCGTCGGGACCGGCGCTCCACGGTGGCGTGCGAAACCAGCAGACGAGCCGCGTCACCGCGCCCATCGCCAGCCGCGCGCAGGCACGGCGGATGCGCGGCGGGTCCGGCTGCAGCAGGAGCGCCCCCGCTGCGGCCGCGAGCACGCCGAGCGGCACGGTGACAATCGCCGCGCGCGCCACCAGCCGGCGATCGCCTGGTGCCTCCCGCCGCAGGGTCACCTCGACATGCCCGCGCCGCCAGGCGATGGCTGCTACCGGCGACTGCAGCCGCAGCTCCGCCTCCAGCTCGCGCGCCAGCCAGCGCGGCAGCCCGTCGTACCCGCCTTCCACCCGCGCCACCTGGAACACGGTCTCGCTGGGTTGCTCCCGCGGCTCCGGCGCCAGCCAGCGGACGCTGACCTCGGCCGCGTCGGCGGCGTGGAAGCTCTCCACGAACTCACGCGCGGCGCGGCCGTCGCGCGCCACTCCCGGACCGCGGAGCCCGGCGAGGAAATCGTCGAACGAGCGGTCGGGAGCCTCGCCGTCGATGCGCCGCAGGATGTGGTCGATCGGCTTCCACGGGTCGGTGTGCGCGAGCTTCCCGCCTCGCGCCCGCCAGCCCTCGCCGCCGACGTCGTACGTGGTGAGCGCCGCCTCGGCCAGCAGCCCCCGGGTCAGCGGTGCCTCGCCATGGACGAACTCGGCGCCCAGCTCCACGGGCAGCGGCAGGCGTGGGTCGCGATGCGTGAAGACGCGCCCGCCGATGCGGTCACGCGCCTCGAGCACGAGGACCCCGAGGCCCTGGCGGCGCAGCTCGCGCGCAGCTACGAGCCCCGCCACCCCGGCACCGACCACCACCACGTCCGCCCGCTCCACCGCGCCCTCCTTCCGCCGCACCCCGCCAAGTCCGGACGTCGCTATCCCGGCGGCGGCTCGCGTCGCTCGGCGTTCTCCGGGCGGGCTTCCATGTGTTGCAGGGCCACGTACGTCACCGTGTCCCAGGCGTTGTGGATGCCGATGAAGAGCAGGAACAGCACCGCCGCGGCGACGGTGAAAAGGGCTCCGGTGGGTTGCCGCACCATCGCCAGCGCGGCGCCCAGCACCATCGCGTAGGCCAGCGGCGGGAAGATGATGTGCCAGAGCCAGTCCTCGAGCACCGGCTTGTAGCTGGTCTGGCGCCGCGCGCGCCTGACGACCAGCAGGGCGTACCCCGCACACCCGGCGGCGGTAATGCCGAGCACCCAGGCGACCGGCGCGAGCCCTCTCCAGGGCGCGCTGAGGACGGCGGAGATCCACAGCACCACACTGAAATGCACGATCGTCGGCGTCGAGAACGCGTCGATCGCGTCGCCCGAGCCGCGCAGCCGCGACTCGGCCACCAGGGCGATGACGACGAACTGCAGGCCCGTCAAGGCAGCCGCTGACGAGCCGACGATGACGTAGAAGGTCTCCCAGCGAAGCAGGGGAGAGGTGACCATGGATTCGACCATCGACTCCTCCAGCAGCCGCGAATTCCGCGCTCCAAAACTACCGCAACCTGCAAATGTCCGGGTCTTGAGCCATGCTCTCCGCACCCGCGGCTCCCCCGATGCGCTCCCTCCTGCCGTTCCTCGCCCCCTTCGCCCTCGGCGCCGCCCTCGCCCTCTACCTCGCCGTCGCCTTCGACGACAAGAAAGCCGGCGGCATCGCCCTCATGCTCGGCATCTGGGGCGCGATCGCCGTCCTCCTCATGCGCGAGGAAACGACCGACCGCGCTCTCGGCCCCCAGCTCGCGACCCTGGTTGGCGGCAAACCCCTCGAGCCGCGCTGGGCCCGGGAGATCCTCGGCCCCTGGTCGACGAGCCCCCGCGTTCTCCACGCCCGCTGGATCGTGGCGCGCGAGGAGAGCTGGGGATCCCTCTTCCTGCTCCGCCTCGAGGTCGGCAAGAACACCCGTGAGACCAACCTCGTCCTCAGCGTGCAGGGGCCGGAGCTGCCGACCCTGACGGCACGCCGCAGGGGCCCACCGCAGCGCGAGCTGGTCGGCGAGCTCGAGCAGTGGGACGTCACCCCCGAGCCCGGCGCCGACGAGCGGCTCGTCAGCCGGATCGTCGAGGCGGCCCAGGCGCTCGAGGTCTCGGCGTTCCAGGTCGACGGCAGGAAGCTGTGGTGCCCGGTACGCGATCCGGGGGCCGGCTACCTCGGCGACCACGCGGCGGAGCGCGTGCAGGCGCTAGCCACGCTGGTCGCGCGCGCTGCCGAGCTCGGGCGAGACTTGAGGCGGCTCCAGGTGTAAGCAGCGTAGTCTCCCCCCCGTGCCGCTGCTCATCGTCGCCGCCATTCTCCTCGCCGCCCTGGTCCTGTTCATCTTCGGCATCCCGCTCTCGCTCCTGCTGCGCTACCGCACGGGCAAGGCCCGCCGCCTCGCCCGGTCCTGGGTGGTGACGACCAACCTGGTCATGCTCACCATCTCCATGCTCCTCTTCCTAGCCGGTGCCGCCTTCACCAGCCTGTGGGTGCCGCGAGCCCTCGCCTACGGCTTGCTCGGGCTTGCCGCCGGCGGCGTGCTCGGGCTCCTGGGTCTCGTCGCCACGAGATGGGAGCCGACGCCGCGCGGCCTCTTCTTCACACCCAATCGCTGGCTGGTGCTGCTCGTCACGCTGCTGGTGACCGCGCGCGTCGGCTACGGCATCTGGCGCGCCTGGCACACCTGGCACCACGCCGCCGGCGACGTCGCCTGGCTCGATGCTTTCGGCGTCGCGGAATCGCTGGCGGCAGGGGCCGTGGTGCTGGGCTACTACCTAGTGTATGTCCTGGGCGTGAGGCGCCGCTTGCGGGCCGACGTGCCGGTGACACCCGTCAGCCAGCGAACCCCTGGCGCTCAGAGCCTCAGCCGCCGGTAGGAGGAACAGGTGCCCGCTGCCGACTCAGTTGCTGGATTCGTTGTCGGCGGTCGAGCGGAATACCTCGCCGGGGTATACCGTTGTAGGGTATGATGGCAAGCGGCGGCGATCCGTTCCTTCGCCAGCTCACGCGTCGAGCGATTCTCCACAACCAGCCCTGAGGAAGTCGACATCCGGGACTATCAGTAGGAGCTGCACATGAGCCGAGCCACTGCCGTCAGGTCTCCGACCACTCCGGGTGAGATCCTGCGTGAGGAGTATCTCTTGCCCCTGGCCATGACCCAGAAGGACCTGGCGCACCATCTGGGGTGCGACGTGAAGGTAGTCAACCGGATCGTCAATGGACGCACGTCCGTGACTGCCGCGATGGCGCTCAAGCTGGGTGCCACGTTTCGCACGACGCCTGGCTTCTGGCTCAACGCGCAGAAGGCAGTCGACCTACATCGGGCCGCTAAACACATTCGGACTCTACCAAAGCCGCTCCTCAAGGCGAGCTGACCCATTGAGCAACGCGAGCAGCACTGTGGTCGACCAACGCCCGCAACAGGCCGACCGGCGAAGCACGGTCTACCTGCCGAGCCCAACCTGAACGCCGCCCTTCACTGAGCGGGGATCTCGATCCCGGCTCCTCCCTCCGCGGTCAGGTTGTCGTTCCAGATCAGGTTGGTCCCCCCGGCGGCGAGCACCTTCGCGCCGGTGGCCAGGTCGAGCACCGACGCGGGCACGCCGATCACCAGGCTCTTGTGGTCGTCGCCGAGACGAAGCAGCACATCGGTGCCGAGCTGCATCATCCGCTGCGTGCTCGCCCCAAGGGAGTCGGAGACTCCAGCCACCCCGAAGTAGCCGTCGCCCTCGCGAACGATCCAGGCGGTGACCAGCCGGTCGTAGCGGAAGCTCGACGCGCCGCCCCACCACTTGGCGTCGCCGCTCGGGTCGCCGTCGCGGTCGATCACCACGTTTGCCCCGAACGACGGCGGCAGGGCCTGCTCGTAGTTCAGGCGGAACCAGACGCGATCCGCGCCGCGGGCGAGATCGAGCGAGCGCAGCTCGGGCGCTCCGGGGACCTTGCCGTCACCCACGGGATCGCTGCCCAGCGGGCGCCACGCCAGCCCGGTGACGGCCGCGGCCGGTGCCCACGAACGATGCTCGACCCGCAGCATCAGCTCGCGCGCCATCGCCGAGTCGGGCCGCAGGGCGAGCAGCTTCTCGAGGTCGGCGCGGATCGCCGGGGCCTCCGGCTGGAGCTGCTGCAGGCGCACGATCGCGTACCAGGCCCGCACCTCGACGTCCCAGAATCCCGGAAGAACCGGCTCGCCGGCAGAGAGCCGGGCATCGCTCTTCTTCACCAGGTCGCCGTAGGCCGCAACCCCCGCCGGCCGCGCCGGCCCGGCCGGGTCGATCGACTTGCCCAGGGCGTCGAAGAACACCCCCGGGGTCGAGGTGGGGTCGATCTTCATCGCCTGCTGGAGCTTCGCCAGCGCCGCCGTGCGCATCTCGGGCGCGCGACCGGCGTACATGAATGCCGCGAACCGGTCGGCCCCGGCCATCGCCTGAGCGTCGGCGAACTTGTCGTCGAGCGCGGCCGCCCGATCGGCGTGGAGGACGCCCTCCTTTGCAATGCGCTCGAGCGTCGCGAAGTCGTTGTGCCCCGTATAGACCTGGGCGTACACCGCAAGGGCGATGAGGTAGTGCGCGTCGCGCGCCACCCGCACGTCGCCGGCCGCCTCGGCCGCCGCCGCCAGACGGGCCGCGCGCTCCCGCCCCAGCCGCAGGCCCTCGTCGTCGAAGCGGATGCCGGCGTCTTCGATCAGATCGCGGGTGAGGGCCACCTCCCGGGGAAGATCGGTGCTGGGTGAGGCCGCCGCGAGCGAGGGCGGCGCCAGCGCGAGGATCAGGACGAGGACCAGCGGAGTGCTCTTCATGACGACTCCTTTCGCAGCCCAGGATGGGGCCGGCGTAGAGGATTCGTCCTGAGGATTGGCTTAGGAGTCGCTGAGGCTGGTCGCCGAGATCGAGCCGTGGGAAGTCGGGCGGCTATGATGGCGACGATCGCCGCCGTCGGCGATCGGGAGGTGGTCATGGTAGGGAGTCGCCCGCGCAAAGTGCCGGCTCGTCTCTTCGTCGCTCTGGTCGGCGCGCTGCTCTGCGCGCTGCTGTTCGCGCCCGGCCTCGCCGTCGCCAAAAAGGGCAGGGGCAAGCCGACGCCCACCCCGACGCCGCAAGCCTCTCCGACACCGGCGCCGGAGGCGGCCGAGCCGACGCCGGCCGCCGGGCCGCAGCAGAGCCCGCCGCCCGGGCTCGACGCGGTCGGCGAGCGGCTCTGGCACTACCAGACCGGCGACGCGCGCGGCGCGCTGGGGCCCTTCCTCGGGCAGGCCGACGCCAACGGCTACGTCGCCACCGCCGCCGGCCGCGTGCTCGAGCAGGAGAAGAAGTACGGCGACGCCGAGGCGCGGCTGCGCAAGGCCACCGAGCTGCTCCCCGACGAGCCGGCTGCGTACGTCTACCTCGGCGAGGTCTACCTGCGGCAGAAGCGCGAGGGCGATGCCAGCACTGCCTTCGGCCGGGCCGCCGAGCTCGCCCGCGCCCGCGGCGGCGCCGAGGCGGCGTATTACCTCGGTGTGGCGCAGCAGCGGCTGCGCAAGTACGACGAGGCGGTGGCCACGCTGCAGGGCGCGAGCGCCCCGGCGCCGGCGCTCATCCCGTTCCAGATCGGCGTCACCCGCGCCTTCCAGGGGAGTTGGCAGGCCGCCGCCGATCAGCTCGACCGCGCCATCGAGGCCGACTCGGGGCTCGCCTACGCCTACTACTACCGCGGCATGGTGCAGGACAAGCTGGGCCACAAGGACCGCCTGGTCAACGACATGGACCGCTTCCTGGCGCTCGCTCCCGACGCTCCCGAGGCCGACCAGGCGCGCGCCGTCCTGCGCGCGGTCAAGCACTAGAAGGCGTTGCCGAAGCCCAGGTAGAGCGCGTAGGCGGCGTCGCCGGGCCGGCGGTCGAGCGGATAGGCGGCGTCGAAGCGCAGCAGGCCGAGCGGCGTGCGCGCCCGCAGCCCGAGCCCCAGCGACTTGGCAAGGTCGAAGTCGGCGTCGGCGGGTCGCGCCCACACCTGGCCGGCGTCGAAGAAGACGAGGCCGGTGAGGTCCCAGGGGAGCGGGAAGCGCAGCTCCTCGTTGAGCACCAGCATTGCCTCGCCGCCCAGCGGGCGCGCGAATTCGGTGCCGAGGTGCTCTTGCGGTCCGAGGCTCTCGCGATCGTAGCCGCGCACGGAGATGGGCCCGCCGGCGAAGAAGCGCTCCTGGCGCAGCAAGGCCTGTCCGGCGAACGGGTGGGCGTAGCCGACGCGCAGGGCTTGCGCCCACGTGACCGAGCGACCGGCAAGCGCCAGCGGCCGGTACGCGGAGCCCTGGGCGAAGAGCCGCAGGTACTCGAAGTCACTGCCCAGCCACCCCCCGCTGCCTGAGAGGTCGAGGCTCGCGAACCGACCCACGCGCGGGTCGATGGCGTCGTCGCGGGTGTCGCGGACGAGCTGCGCACCCAGGTAGGGGACTACGAACTTGGTGTCGAGGGGGAGGAACGGGTCGGGATCGATCTGGAACACGTGCGTGGTGAAGTGGCGAAGGTAGAGGCGAGCCGTGGTCGACCGCCCCAGCGGGCGGACGAGCTGCAGGGCCAGCTCGCGGCTGTCCTCGATCTGGTTCTTGTTCTCGTAGAAGCGTCGTTGCTGGGCGTACGCCTCGACCGAGACCTTGGTGCCCAGCACGGCGCCGGTGTCGAGGTAGAGCCTGCCGCTGCGATCGTCGGGCTGGTAGAG
>DASYUP010000092.1:0-10519 GCA_036001185.1 Thermoanaerobaculia bacterium | reverse complement strand
GCTGGCTCTGCGCCAGGTCCCAGAGGATGAGGTTGAGGTCGGCAGTGGCCGGCTGCGCCGCCGGCGCCGCCGCCCCGTCCGCCGGCGCCGGGGTGGCCGCCGACAGCAGGTTCTCCGCCCGCGCCGCCGCCGCCGCCTTGGCGTCGCTCGCCTCGAGGCTCAAGAAATACGTCTCGGCGCCGTGCGCGTTGGCGCCCACCGAGGAGTTGATGTGAATGGAGATGAACAGCGCCGCACGGTGCTGGTTGGCGATGGCGGCGCGCGTGTCGAGGGGCAGCAGGGCGTCCTCGTCGCGGGTGAGCTCGACGTCGACGGCCAGCCGGCGCTGCAGCTCGCGGCCGAGGGCCTGGGCGAGCAGCAAGGTCAACTCCTTCTCCTGCGTGCCGCCGGGGCCGATGGCCCCGGTCTCGACGCCGCCGTGGCCGGGGTCGATGACGATGGTGGGCCGCCGCGGCCCCTCGGACGTCGGGGCGCCAGGCGCCGCCGCCACCCGCTGGTAGACGTCGAAGACCAGGCGGAAGGGGTCCTGCTGCTGGTAGTGCTCGACCACCGCGCCGGGGGCCACCTGCAGGATGATCTTGTCGCCGGCGAAGCGCAGGCCCTGCACCAGCGGATCGGCGATCTCGGGCGGGTGGGTGGGCGAGGCCACCTGGTCGCCGAGCAACGCCACCTCGACCTGCTGCCCGCCCTGCGCCGCCTGCTCCTTGACCTGCAGGCGCGGTACGCCGGCGAACTGCAGCACCAGGGTGCTCATCCCCTGCAGGTGCACGAGGCTCCACTCGACGGGCACCACCTGCCGCTGCTGCGGCGTGGCCACCAGCCGGCGCGCCCCCGCATCCCATTGCAGATCCCAGTGCAGCGCCTCGCCGAAGCTCTTGCGCAGCAGGTCGAGCGGCACCCAGGGCCCCGCTCCGCTGCCAACCACCGGCTGCGACAGCTGCACGATCGCCGGGCCAAAGGTGGTCACCGCGCTGCCGCTGGCGAGCACCGCTTCGAGGTCGCCGGTGCGCAGCACCCAGCTGACGCCGGCGGGGCCCGGCCGCAGCTCGCCGCCGAGCAGCGGCGCCAGGGGCGGCAGCAGGAAGAGCGGCCCCGCGGGAGCGGCGAGGATGGCGAAGGCGACGTCGCGGCCGGCGACGGAGAGCGTCGCCTGCATGCTGGGGAGCGTGGCGCCAGGAGTCGGCGTCACTGCCGGCGGCGCCTCGGTCTCCTCGTCGGGCGGCGGAGGCGTCGCCGGCGGCACTGCCGGCGCCGGCGGCGCGGCCGGGGCCGCGAGCTGCTGCGCGGCGAGCAGCCCGGACGTCACCAGCAGGACGAGGAGCAGGGCGAGACGCCGCGCCACGGCGTGAGGATACCATCCGCTCCGCGGTGCCCTGAGTCGATCCGCCGGTCCACCCGCAGGTCGATCGCGCTCGCCCGGCCGCGATATCCTGCCCCTGCTCGGCGGTGGGCGGGTTTCCCTGCATTCATCGTCGAGGGAGGGACCCGCGATGCAGATCCGTCAGTTCCGCGTCGTGCTCAAGGCCAAGAACTTCGAGAGCACCTGCCGCTTCTACGGCGAGGTGCTGGCGCTGCCGCGGCTGCAGAGCTGGGACCACGAGGAGGGTCGCGGCGCCCTGTTCCAGGCGGGGCCTGGCGCGGTCGAGGTGGTGGGCCGCCCGCGCGACGGCCAGGTGTACGACGAGGACTTCGACTTCCGGGGCCCGCAGCACAAGCTGGAGCTCTCGTGGGTGGTGCCCTCGGCCGAGCGCGCCTACGAGGAGCTGCTGTTTCGCGACAAGAACGTCCCCGGCGGCCTGCGGCGCGGCGGCGACGGCGCCCTCGTCTACGAGACCCACGACCCCGACGGGGTGAGGATCTACCTGCGCGAAGAGAGCGGCTGATTTGGCGGGGAGCGGCCCGCGCGTCTGAGCTCCGCGGCGCGACGGGATGGGCGGGGTGGCCTGGCCCCCGCCCCCACTCCGTATCTCTTCTGTGTAGGGGCGGACCCTGCCTCCGCCTGTCTTCGTCGCGCGCCGCCGCAGCCGCCAGGGCCAGCGGCTGCTACGATTTGCTGCGGTAGGCACCCATGGAGCAGATCGGCAAGTACGCCATCGTCGGTCAGATCGGCACCGGCGGCTTCGGGGTCGTCTACGAGGGGCGCGACCCTTTCCTCAAGCGGCGGGTGGCGATCAAGACCTGCAGCTCCGAGGAGCCGGAGATCAAAGACCGCTTCTTCCGCGAAGCGGAGATCGCCGGCAACCTGCAGCACCGCAACATCGTCACCGTCCACGACTTCGGCGTCCAGGACGGCATCCCCTACCTGGTCCAGGAGTACCTCACCGGCGAGGACCTCGACCGCGTGGTGGCGCGCCGCGACCGCATCCCCTCGCCGCGGCGGGTGGAGATGCTGATCCAGGCGGCGCACGGCCTCGAATACGCACACTCGCGGGGCGTCATCCACCGCGACATCAAGCCGGCCAACATCCGGCTCACCGCCGAGGGGCTGGTGAAGATCATGGACTTCGGCATCGCCAAGCTCTCCAACGTGGCGAGCCACCTGACTCGCACCGGCATGACGCTGGGCACCGCCGCCTACCTGCCCCCCGAGCAGATTCGCGGTACCGCCGTCGACCACCGCGCCGACCTCTTCTCCTTCGGCGTCACCGCCTACGAGCTGCTCAGCTATCACCGGCCGTTCACCGGCAAGACCATCTCCGCCCTCTTCTGGGAGATCCTGCAGCGCGAGGTCGAGCCGCTGAGCGTGCACTGGCCGGGGTGCCCGCCTGCCCTCGAGACGGTGGTGCTGCGCTGTCTCGCCAAGGATCCCGAGCAGCGCTATCGCTCCTTCGCCGAGCTGATCCCCGAGCTGGAGGCCGCCGAGACCGAGCTGCAACGGCTCGGCCGCGGCGAGGAGAAGACGGCGCCGCTGGTGTCCGGCAACCCGCAGGCGCCCATCTTCGCCGCCCGGGACCCCGGCCTGCCCCGCCCTTCGCCGGCGGCGCAGCAGGCGCGCCGCAACGTTGCCGGCGACGAGCTCGCCGCGGCGGCCGCCAAGGTGCGCAAGCTGCGCCCGCCGGACAGCGGTGGCCTGCTGGGCGAGGTCGAGGAAGCGCTCGCCGGCGCGCGCGCCGCCGCCGCCACGCGCAAGGCCCGCGAGCTGCTCGGCCGCGGCGACCTCGAAGCGGCCGAGCGCGAGCTTGCGAGCCTGCCCGCGAGCCCAGGAGGTGGTGGCGGCGGCGAGCTCGCCTCCGTGCGCCGCGAGGTCGCCCGTGCCCGCGCCGATCGGCTGCTGGCGCAGGCGGCGGCGCAGTGGCAGCAGGGCCAGCCGCAGCCGGCCCTGGCGTTGCTCGACCAGCTCCTCGCCCTCGATCCCGACCACCAGGACGCGCTGCGGCTACGCGAGAGCTGGCGGAGCGAGCTGTCGGAGCGCGACCGGCACCACGCCGAGACAGCGACACGCCGGCGGGCGGTGGCCGACGCCGTGGCGCGCGCCGAGGCGCTGCTCGCCGCCGGCGACCTCGAGGGCGCCGAGGCGGTGGTGGCGGCGGCGCAGAACGACCTCGGCTCGCAGCAGCCGCTGCGCGACCTCCGCCGCCGCCTGGCCATGACCCGCCCGCCGACCGCCAGCGCCAGCGTGGTACCCGGCGGCCTGCTCGAGGCCAGCACGGTGGGCGTCGCGGCGAGCAAGGTGGCGGCGGCCCGGCGCCGCGCCGAGGAACAGGAGGCGGCGCGCGGCAGCGGCGGAGTGCCCCGGGGCGGGATTGGAGAAGCGCCCGCGGGCCTGGTGTGGCCGCGCCGCGAGAGCCCGGCGCCGGCGTGGTCCGCCGCGCTCACGCCGACGGGCCCCTTGCCGCCCGCCGGCACGGTGCCGCCGCCGTTCACCTCCACCTCCAGCGGACCCGCATCGTGGGCGAGCAGGAACCGCGCCCTCCTCCTGCTGGTGGGGGCCGCGCTGCTGCTCCTGGTACTGGTGCTCTCCACTCGCTGGGTGCTGGCGCGGCGGGCCCAGGCGGGCACGGCACCGCCGCCCGCGCCATCGCTCGTGCCCTCCCCCGCCGCCTCGCCCCTCGGCGGCGTCGGCGCGCAGAGCGCGCGGCCGACGCCGCTCCCCGATCAGGAGGCGAAGGTGCTGCAGCATCCGGGGGCCGCCTTTCCCGCCGGCATGCCGGCGCCGGCGCAACGGGTCTCCGTCAAACTGTCGGTGCTGGTCGACGCGCAGGGCCGGCCGCAGGACCCCCAGCCACTGGGGGTCAACGACCCGCGGCTGGCAAAGGCGGCGCAGCGCGTGGCGATGGCCAGCACCTACCAGCCGGCGATCCGGGATGGCGCTCCCGTGCCGCAGCGCATCCCGCTCACCGTCGACTTCCTGCCGCCGCCTTGAGCCGCCGGCGGGGCCGCGGTCATCGGGATCCGCGGCCGCCGGACACCATCAGCGGCACCCGGCTAGTGACTCCGCGCCTGCAAAGGCGCGAGCTCCACCTCCCCGCTGTCTGCCGCGGTCGCCCGCCCGCGCGTGAACAGCCAGCGGGCGACGGCAATCAGCAACAGCGTGACGCCAAAGGTGGCGACGATGGTGGCGCCCGTCGGCAGGTCGACGACGAACGACAGCGCCACCCCACCCGCCGACACCACCGCCCCCATCAGCCAGCCAATGGCGAGACGCGGCCCCAGCCGCCGCGCGAACAGCATCGCCGTCACCGACGGCACGATGAGGAAGCAGAAGACCAGCAGCACGCCGGCGATGGCCACCGACGAGGTGACCACGAAGCCGAACGAGACGTAGAAGAGAAAGTCCCACCACCGCACGTTCCAGCCTCGGCGCTCCGCCTCCTCCTCGTTCATCGAGATGACGAGGAAGCGCTCGCGGAAGATGTAGTGGAAGACCCCGACGAGGGCATAGAGCACTGCCGTCTTGGCCAGCTCGGGCCAGGTCACCGACAGGATGTTGCCGACCAACATCTCCTTGAGGTGCTCGGTCTCCTGCGTCGCCTTCGACATCACCAGGATGGCGAGCGCTGCCGACACCGCGTAGACGATGCCGATGATCGCCTCCTGCGGGATGCGCGTCTTGCGGTGCACGCGCGTGAAGGCGAAGATCGCCGCCCCTAGGAAGGTGAAGCCCAGCGAGAAGAGGTAGGCGGCGGACGAGTGCAGGTCGTAGCCAGCCAGGTAGGCGGCGGTCGTCCCCAGCGCGGCGATCTGCGCCAGCGACAGGTCGACGAAAATGACGCCGCGCTCGACCACGTGCACGCCGAGGTAGGCGTGGATGCCGGTCAAGATGAGGCTGGCGACGAAGGCGGGCAGCAGCAGCTCGAAGATACTCATTGCTCGTCAGTGCCCCGTCATTGCGGCCACGAAGTCGTCGACATTGACATCGAACAGCGCGAAGTAGTCCTTGATCGCCGGCGTTCCGCCCACCGAGGGGTAGAACATCAGCACCTTGGAGCCCGTCTTGCCGGCGACGTACTTCGGCGTCTTGGTGTCGAAGTAGGGCTCGACGAGGATCACCGGCACCTTCTGCGCCTGAATGAGATTGATGATCTCGAGCGTGTGCGAGGGCGTCGGCGGGATGCCCGGCTTGGGCTCCACGTGGCCCACCACCACCAGGCGGAAACGCTTCGCGAAGTTGGGCCAGGAGTCGTGGAAGGTGACCACCTTGGTGCCGTAGTAGGGCTTCATCTTCGCCTGCCACTCGGCTTCCTTCTGCGCCAGGCGCGCCTCGAAGGCGGCGAGGTTCCGGGCGTAGGTCGCCTGCCCGGCGGGATCGATGGCTGACAGCCGGCCGGCGACCGAGCGGGCGATCACGCGGCCGTTCTCGGGGTCGGTCCAGTAGTGCGGGTTGCCGTAGGGGTGCACGTCGCCCATGGCCCGCGTCACCTGGCCGGTGGGGCGCTGCAGGATGTCGCAACCCATCGAGGCGTCGAGGTAGCCGGGGTTGCCCGGCTGGATCTTGCGGTTGCGGCTCTGGTCGATGAGTGGCGGCAGGTAGCCGATCTCGAGCTCCAGCCCGGCGACGATCAGCAGGTCGGCGCGCGACAGCTTGATCACGAACGACGGCTTGGCGTCGACGAAGTGCGGGTCCTGGTAGCCCTTGGCGATGGCGTAGGCGTCGACGCGATCGCCGCCCACGGCCTGGGCGATCGAGGCGAGGTCCTGCAGCGTGGTGACGACGTTGAGCTTGGCCTGCGCGTTGCCGGCGATGGCGCCCAGCAACAGCGCGGCGAAGAGAAAACGGAGTGGCTTCATGGTCGGTGTTCCTCGCCGCGGACGGCGCTCAGAAGGGGTGCGCCCCGTGGGCGCCCATGGCGAATTGCAGCTGCAGGAGCAGCTCGTTGGCGGTGGTCTCGAAGCGCGTGAAGCCGTCGTTGAGGCCAGCGTAGCGCCGCCGCCGCAGCTCGGCGCGTAGCTGCGAGAACTCGCTGGGCCAGAAGGTGACCACGAGCGCCTGGCCGCGGTCGCGCAGCGTGTCGTCGTCGGCGTGGTCGGAGGTGTCGTAACGCCCACCGACGAACCAGCGCTTGGCGAGCTGGTAGTCGGCGGAGACGAACCAGCCGAGGGCCGCGACGTCCTCTCCCGGCTGTTCGCGCTGCTGGCGCATGGCCTCGCCGCGCAGGGTGAAGGAGCGGTAGCTGGCGGTCTGCAGCGGCTTCCACCGCAGGGTCGCGTCGACCCCCTGCAGCCGCGACTTGCGCCCGGGAGCGTCGACGGTCGGCCCCCAGGCGTAGGAGACGCCGAGGTCGAGGTTGGTGGCCTCGGTGAGGTCGCGGAAGACGCGATAGCGCAGGTCGTAGGCGAGGTCGCTGCGCTTGTCGGCGGTGAACAGCCCTTCCCGCTCGCCGCGGAACACCTGCACGGTGGCCTCGGAGAAGGTGTCGCCCGGCAGCGGGATCAGCTCGGCCACCGAGATGCCGTCGCCGGCCCACCCCTCTTCGCTGCCCAGCAGGTTGACGATCGGCAGCGGCTCGTCGGCCCAGGGCAACACGTGCAGGTGCAGCGGATTGGTCTTGCCGAACTGCGCCCGGATGCGCCCCACCTTGGCGAGCAGCCCGGCCGGCAGCGAGGTGAAGGTGACAAACCCCTCCTCGACATTGCCCCCCTCGGAGCCGAAGGCGATGAAGACGTCGGCGCGGGCGTAGGGGTCGAGCACCGCCTGCAGCCCGAGCTCGGACTCACGCAGGTCGAAGCTCGGCAGGTTCTCCACGGCGTTGTGCCCGGCGACGCCGAGGAAGTTGCCGATCAGCGAGATCGAGGGGTTGAAGTAGTTGGAGGTCTGGGCGGGTGCCCCGCCGGCCGCTGTCGGCTCGGCCGGCGGCACCTCGCCCGCCGGCGCCGCGGGGGCGGCGGCGGGGACCGCCTCGCCGGTGGCGTTGGCCGCCGCCTCCTGCTCGCTGGGCGCCGTCCCCGGCGCCGCGGCTGCAGCGGGCGCCTCACCCTGCAAGGCATCCAGCTTCTGCTCCAGCGCCGACAGACGCTGCTCGTACTCGGCGCGTAGCGCTTCGATCTCGGCGCGAAGCGCCTGCACGGAATCCGACTGCGCTGCGTCGGCCGCAGGCTGCTGCGCCCGCCCAACCGCCCCGAAACCGACAAAGATCAAGACCCAGGCGACGCTCGCTCTACCGAGCCTCGCTCGCTGCTCGCTGCGTTGCTGCATGGCCACCTCCGCGATGGCGGAGACCCTCCGCAATCGCACATCGAGTGGGAACGAAAGGTGGGATGGCGCCCGCGCCTAGGCGGAGACACCCCGGCTTCGGACCACGGTGGCGGTCAGGCGAGCGGTGGGCCGCGGGAGGCAGGAAGGCGGGGCGAGGAGAGGTCGAGCGCACCGGGCGGGGGTGGCGCCGCAGCGCCGAAGCGCACCAGACCGGCGAGCCGTTGCGACACCGGCACGACGTCGCCGAGGGTCTGCAGCTGCAGCACGCAGGCGGGGCAGGCCGGCAGCTCGATGGAGGACGCCGTCCCGAGACGCGCCCCCGAGCCGGGCTCGCCGGTGAGGAAGACTCGCGTCGGCCCGTCGAGGGCCCCGTGCTGCTCGAGACCAGTGTGCAGGACGATGGTGCCGATCAGCAGCGACCAGACCGCGAGCAAAACCGCGAGCGGCCGCATTCGCGACGACCCCGGCCGCTGCCCGTGAGCGCGCACTCGCCAGCCCATCGCGCGCATTGTACTCCGCGGTGGACGGGATTTCGGCTGCCCGCGGCGGCCGGGCCGCCGTTGCGGGGCCCTCACCCCTGTGCTATCTTCACCGCCGCTTTTGCGCCGGCCACGCCAGCGCGCCCGCTAGGCTTCATTGAGGCGCATTCGTCTAGGGGTCCAGGACGCCGCCCTCTCACGGCGGTAACGGGGGTTCGAATCCCCCATGCGCTACCAGGCCGCAACTCCTTTACTATCAAGTACATACGCGCTCGATCCTTCGGGTCGCGCGGCGGGTCACGGGCCCGCAACTCTCGTCAATCCAGCGAGTTGAGCCGGATTCGAAAGGCGACGACTCGCGGCACGGGCAAACGAGGCCGGGAGCTATCTGCGACGTTGGGCGCTTCGCGTGCTGGTCCGTCGGCTGTCGCAGTACTCTGCAAGGAGCCGTCGGCGCCACAAGGGCTCGGGGACGTGGTCCGAGAGCAGCTCGAACGCCGTACTGGCGAATGGCTCGGCACCGCTTACCTCCACGGTTGACATGGCCTCTGCACACGGACAGGCCATGCGGGGGTTGGCGCTGGGAGCACCGCGACGAGAGCCGCGTCGACGATCGTCGCCCCGGGCCAGCGATGCTAGTCTTCGAGCATGGCCAGTATTCAACTCGACCTTCCCGACAGCGTGTTGCTGGCGACCGGGCAATCGCCCGACGAGTTTGCTCGTGAAGCCAAGTTCCTCTTGGCTCTCAAGCTCTTCGAGGTGGGTCGCCTCTCGTCGGGGCGGGCCGCCGAGCTGTGCGAGCTGCCGCGGGTCGAGTTCTTGTTCCTCGCCGGCAAGATGAAGGTGCCGGTCGTGGATCTCGACCGCGAGGAGCTAGAGCGGGAGCTCATGGATGCCTGAGGGTCCCGTCGTCTGCGACACAGGGCCCCTCATTGCGCTTTCCCTCATCGATCACCTCCCGATCCTTCATCAGCTGTTCGGGCGCGTCTTGGTGCCGCGGGCCGTGCTCGATGAAGTGTCAGCCGGCGGCGCCGAACGGCCCGGATCCCAGGCGATCCTGGGCACCGAGTGGTTCGAGATCCTCGACGACGTGAAGCCTGATCCGCTACTGGCCGCGGAGCTTGGCGCCGGCGAAGCAGCGGCGATCGCCAGCGCGTACGAGGTCGGTGCGCGACTGTTGCTGCTCGACGATCGCAAGGCACGCCGCATCGCGATCGGTGCCTACAAACTGAAAGTCATCGGTAGTGCCGGTGTGCTGGTCTTCGCCAAACGGGCGGGGGCGATACCCGCTGTGCGCCCACTGCTCTACGCGATGGTCGCTCGCGGCTACTACCTATCGCAGCGCCTGGTGGACCAGACGACGTCCGCAGCCGGCGAAGCACCAGAATCAGCGGGCTGACACCTTCCGGTCGCACGCGGCAACTCTCGCGGGCCCGGTATGATCGGCTCTGGCAGCCATCGCCAGTCGAGGCGGGAGGCCGCCGCATCAACCTTACGCCGCGCACCTCGGCTCGCAAATGCCCAAGTGAGCTCGACCGCACGCGAGCAGATCGCCAGCCTGCTGGGCGGGGTCGGCGCCGGCTCGTTCGCCTCCCGGCGAACGGCGCCAGCCGACGACCTCGTGCTCACGGTCAAGGGTGTGGGGCCGCTGCGCTTCCCCATTCCGCGCGAGCAGGCGCGGCTGCTGCTCGCCAAAGCGAAGCCTGCTCGCTACGGGCGGCGTGAGGACACCCTGCTCGACCGCCGCGTGCGCGACACTGGCGAGATCCCCACGAGCCAGATCAAGCTCGACCGCCGGCGTTGGCGGCGGACGCTCCAGCCGATGCTCGCCACGCTCGGCACCGACCTCGGCCTCGCACCCGGGCAGCGGCTGGCGGCGGAGCTGCACAGCCTGCTGATCTACGGGCCGGGTCAGTTCTTCAAGCAACACCAGGACTCCGAACGGGCCGACGGCATGGTCGGCACGGTCGTCGTCACCTTGCCTTCCACGTTCACGGGCGGGGCCATCGTCGTCGAGCACCAGGGCGAGGTCGCGAGCTACCGGGCCACCAAGCAGCCGCTCTCGTTCATCGCCTTCTACGCCGACTGCCGTCACCAGATCCGCCCGGTGAGGACGGGCTACAGAATCGTGTTGACGTACGACCTGATGCTCCAGGGCGAGGCGAAGAGCGCCCAACCACCGCCGCCGACCTTAGTCGACGCCCTCGGTTCGCGGCTGCGCGAGCACTTCACGACGCCACCGCCGCCTTCTCTCTACCGGTCCAAGGACGCGCCGCCTCGCGAGCCACCGAGTCGGCTGGTCTACCTGCTCGACCACCAGTACACGGAGCGCGGACTCGGCTGGCGGCGGCTCAAGGGCAGCGACGCGGCGCGGGCGGCGGCCCTGGGGGCGGCGGCGGAACGCGCC
>DASYUP010000091.1:0-5781 GCA_036001185.1 Thermoanaerobaculia bacterium | reverse complement strand
CGTGCAGACGTCGGTGGCCGAGCTCGTCCGCACGGTGCGCCTCTGCGCACGCGGCATCGCCGAGCGCTACGTCTCGCCGCCGAGCACCACCGACTTCGCGGTCTTGTTCCTGCCCACCGAAGGCTTGTACGCCGAAGTGCTGCGCCAGCCCGGCCTCGTTGAGCAGCTGCAGGACACCTACCGCGTCGTCGTCGCCGGCCCCACCACCCTGGCCGCGCTGTTGTCGAGCCTGCGCATGGGCTTCCGCACGCTGGCCATCGAGCAGCGCGCCAGCGAAGTGTGGAACGTCCTCGGCGCCGTGAAGACCGAGTTCGGCAAGTTCGGCGAGGTGCTCGACAAGATCAAGCGTCAGCTCCACACCGCCTCGCGCACGCTCTCCGAAACCGGCGTGCGCACCCGCGCCATGGCCCGCAAGCTGCGCGAGGTCGAGGAGCTGCCCGCCACCACCGCCTCGCAGGTGCTGGAGCTCGACGACGGCTACGTGCAGATGGAGCTGCTCGAGGGCGACGACGAGGGGTTGCCGCTCGAGGACGAAGGCGACGACGGCGCCGACCTGGAGCGGCCGGCCGACTGATCCTCAGGGCGGCGCCGCCATCAGCCGCCGGACGAAGAAGTCCGCCGTCGCCTCGTAGGCCCGCTTCCAGCTCGCTCCCCGCAGGAACGAGTGCGCCTCGTCGGGAAAAACGAGCAGCTCCACCGGCACCTTCTGGGCGCGCAGCCGCTGCACCAGGTCGGTGGTCTCCGAGAAGCGCACGTTGCGGTCGTCGTCGCCGTGGATGAAGAGCACCGGCGAGGTCCAGGTGGCGACGTCGGCGACCGGCGAGGAGGTGTGGGCGAGGTTCCACTCGCTCTCCAGGAGCCCCCAGTCGGCGCCGTTTTCGAGCTTCGCCAGCCATCCCCAGTCGTGCACTCCGTGCAGGTCGACGCCGGCGGCGAAGCGGGCGGAGTCGCGGGCGAGGGCGAGAGCCGTCAGGTAGCCGCCGTAGGAGCCGCCCCAGAGACCGATGCGGTGGCCGTCGACTCCCGGCTGCTGGCGCAGGAAAGCGCCGGCGGCGAGCACGTCCTGGTACTCGCTGGCGCCACGCGGCCCCTGGGCGCCGGCACGGCGGAAGGCCTCGCCGGAGCCGATGCCGCTTCTGTAGTTGACGGAGAGCACGACGAAGCCGCGGCTCGCCAGGTACTGGTTCATGGCGTAGGCGTTGGCGTAGTAGCCGCCGTAGTGGAAGCCGAGCAGCATCTGCCGCATGGGGCCACCGTGCAGGAAGATGACGGCCGGCCGCCCTGCCCCCGGCGCCGCGCCGGCGGGCACGAAGAGCTGGCCGTGCAGCTCGAGACCATCGGCGGCGTGGAAGATCACCTGCCGCGGAGCGACGAAGCGATCGCCGGGGAAGCTCGCCGGCAGCTCGGGCGCCAGCCGCCGCGGCGCGCCGCCGCGCTGCTCGAGGTCGAGCAGCGCCGCCGCCTGCGGCGCCCGCGCCGAGGCGGCGCGCAGGGCGAGCCAGCGGCCGCCGGCGAGCGGCAGCGGCTCGGTCTCGATGCCGTCGCCGCGGGTGAGAGCCTCGGCGCGACCACCCGCGGTCGGCACGCGGAAGGGGTGCCGGCGGTCGACGTCGCCGCAGTTGGCGTCGAAGTAGAGGGTGGCGCCGCCGGCGGCGATGGCCACGTGCTCGGATTCGCACTCGCCGGGCGTGAGGTCGACGGGCGCGCCGCCCGCCGCCGGCAGCGCATACCAGTGCAGCCGGCCGCTCTCCGCCGAGGCGAAGACCAGCCGCTCGTCACCCGCCCACAGCAGCGGCTGGTCGGGGTCCCACTGCGCGCGGCCGCCGGCCTCCGGCCCGGAGACCCAGAGCTGCCGCCCCTCGCCGCTCGCGGCGTCGGCCACCCAGACGGCGAACGGGTTGGCACTGGTGACGTCGGGGAGCTCGCCGTCGCGCAGGCCGGGCAGGCGCACGAAGGCGACGCGGCGACCGTCGGGCGACCAGACCGGGGCGACGTCGCGGTCGGCGCTCGGCGCCATCCAGGTGATCGTGCCGCTGCCGCGGTCCCAGACGCCGACGAACGAGTGGTCCCCGCGGTCGCTGGTGAAGACCAGCCGGCGCCCGTCGGGCGACCAGCGCGGCGAGCCCAGGCTGCCGCGCGCATGCACCAGATCGCGGCTCCCCGCCGTGCTCGCCACGGGGGCAGCCGGCGGCGCCGAAACGTCCACCTCGCGGATCACTCCCTTGTCGAGGAAGGCGATGCGGTCGCCGGCCGGGGCAAGGTCGGGCGAGCTTCCCACCGCCAGCTTCCGCGGCGGCCCCCCGGTGGTGGGCACCACCCACACCGCCTGCTCGGCGCCGCCGGGATCGCTGGTGGGATTGGGACGATCGCCGGCGGCGTTGGCGAAGCCGCCGCGCACGAACACCAGCGTGGCGCCGTCGTCGCTGAGGGCGAGGCCGGAGAGCGGCTGGCCGTCGTCGGGCCAGGCGGCCAGCCGCTGCGACGCGAAGTCGGGCGCCGCCGCCGTCCACAGGCTGCGCTCGCCGTGCTCGTTGACCTGCCAGGCGATGCGTGGCGCGCGCCGGGCCGCCACCACCTCGCTGGCATACGGAAAGTCGAGCACCGCGTCGAGGGTGAAGGGGAGCGCTGCCGCCCGCAGCCGGGCCGGCGCGATCCAGGCGGCGAGCAGAACCAACGTCAGGGCTCGCAAGCGCGCACCCACCCTGGGCATGGCGAGCATGCGAGGCATCGTACCCCAGGCGTTAAGAGCTCGGGGCGGTGAAGAAATCGCGGAGGGGCGGGGGCGCCCCCTGCCCCTCGAGGGGCAGGGGGACGGGGGGATAGGGGTGGAACGAAACCTGGGGGCGAGGGTCGGGTGGGGGGCGGCAGCGGGCTTTGCCCGCGGGGTGGGCTCAGTCGACGAAACCGGCCCGCGTGCGCACCGCGAACTCGCCGCCGCGCACCTTCACCTTGAGCGGCCGCCAGCGCCCGCTCCCCTTGGCGTCGCGCGCCTGGAAGCCGAGCACGTACTGCTGCCGCAGCTCGTCGACCACCTGGCGGAAGGCGTCGTCGATCTGCTCCAGCTTCTGGATGCGCAGGATGCGGCCGCCGCTCTCGTTGACCGCCTGCTCGAGCACCTGGAACTGCCGCTGGTTGTCGGCGGCGCCACGCCAGCTGGTGATGTACTGCGGCGCCCCTTTGGCGGTCGACGGGTCGTCGAGCCGCAGCCAATAGATCATCGCCTGGCTGCGGCGAGCGCGTGCCAGCACGTCGTTCATGTCGAGAAAGCTGCTGACGTCGAGCCCGTCGGAAAGCAGCACGACGACGCGGCGGCCGAGCCGCGGCGTCAGGCGGTTGAGGGCGTAGTAGAGGTGGTCGTTGACGGCGGTGCCACCGACAGCCTCGACCTCGCCGAGGGCGCGCTCGAGGGCGTTGTCGTCCTTGCTGAAGGCGGTGGCCGACAGCAGGCGGTCGGAGAAGAAGGCCACCATCGTCTCGTCGTCGGGCCGGGTGCGGGCGACGAAGGCGCGCACGCCGGCACGTGCGGACTCCAGCGGCGCCCCCCTCATGCTCTCCGAGGAGTCGAGCAGCAAGACCGCCGACAGCGGCAGGTCGCCGCCGCCGAAGGTGGTGATCCGCTCGTCGTCGCCCTCGTCGTTGACGACCTCGAAGTCGCGCTGGGCGAGGCCCTGCACCGACTGCCCGTTGTTGGTGACGCTGACGAAGAGCTGCTGGAGCCGCACGTCGAACGACATGTCCGAGGGGATGTTGGGCGTGCGCAGGACGTGCTCGCCGGAGGCGCCGAGGACGTCGGTGGCGACCGCCCGAAAGAGGTGGCCGGCGTTGGACTGGCCGACGTCGAAGCGGAGCTTCCAGGGAGCGCTGGTGACGTGCCCGGCGCGCTGGCCGTCGACGTAGAAGTCGACGGTGGCGAGCGGCACGGGGCTCTTCACCTTGATGGCGAGGTCGATCTCGCCGAAGGCCGGGGTGCCGGCCGGCGGGCTCACCAGCTTGACGTCGACACCTCTGCTGGCCGGCGTACGGCTGGCGGCCGCCGCCGCGGCGGCGTCGTCTCCACGCGCCGGGTCGCCTGCCACGACGGCGGTGGCGAGGAGGAGCGCGGCGAGGACCGGTCGGCGCATAGATGCCACTCCCGTGACCATCACCGCGAACCCTGCTGCGCCGTGGTGGCGACGCCGAGGGCGGCGCGCAGCTGCGACCAGTCGCCGGCGACGCGGGCCTCTACCTGCTGGCGGGCGACCGCCAGCTCGGCCTCGGGGGGAGCGTTGTAGAGGTGGCGCCCGGAGCGCTCGCGCGGGCCGGCGACCACCGGCATGCCGTTGAGCACCGCCACCGCCTCGTCGGGGCGCTGCCGCTCGTCGAGGTAGTAGGCGAGCTGAAGGAAAAGCGACTGCAGGTTGAGCCGTTCGGTGCCCTGGCGCAGCAGCGCCTCGGCACGGTCGCGCTCGCCCTTCTCGTGGGCCATGGCGGCCAGCTCCTGGCAGGCCAGGCCGGCCACCCAGCGCTCGGCGCCCTCGTCGACCATCACCTGGGTCAGCGTGCGCAGCGCTTCCGCCTCGTTGCCCTGTTTGCGCAGGACCACGCCCAGCCGCAGGCGACCATGGGCGCTCTGCGGGTGCGCCAGCAGAAGGCGGCGCAACCACTCGCTGGCGGTCACCAGGTCGCCCCCCTTCTCGGCACTGATCGCCAGCCGCAGGAGCGCGAGCTCGTTGCTCGGCTCGTAGAGCAGCGCCTCGGTGGCGCTGCCCATGCCGGCGAGCAGCTGCGCCGCCAGGTGGCGAGCGCCGGGGTCGGCGTTGGCCTTCACCCAGCGCTCGGTGAGCTCGGCGGCCCACACGCGGTTCTGCGCCGCCATCCAACCCTCGCCCCGGCGCAGGAACTCGAGATCGGCGCGCGTCGCCAGATCGATCACCGGCAGCAGCCCCTGCGGCGGGCTGGTGGCTTCCAGGGACCCGCGCTCCACTTCGCGCAGCGCCTTGAGCTGACCTGGCCGCCGCAGCGGTGTCGCCTGCAGCTCGAGCTGTGCCAGGTCGCGCGCCCCACCGTCGAGATCGCCGCCGGCGGCGCGCGCCAGCACCTCGCGGTAACGGCCGGCGAGCTGCTCCTTGGTCCAGCCGGGAGCGAGCGCCGGCGCCTCGTCGGCCGGCTGCTCGGGCTCCGCCTCGGCGGTCTCGGCCGCCGCCCGCGCCACCTCGGCGGTGGCCGCGGCCGTTTCGCGCACCGCCAGCGTGCTGGTGGTGGTGTGGCCGCCGGCGGCGTCGCCGAGCGTCACGTCGAGCCGATGGGCGCCGGTGGGCAGCGGTCCCTCGAGCCGCAGCAGCAGCCGCTTCTGGATGACGAACCTTCCCTTGCCGCCCTCGACCAGCGTCAGCTTCGCCGGCGCCGCCGCCTTGCCATCGCCGTTGGCCAGCGTCCCCTCGATCTTGTAGGCGTCGGTGAGCGGGCCGTAGGCGTAGACCACCAGCTCGCCGCCGCCGGGTGGTACCGCCGGCGAGGCGGCGGGCAGGAAGCCGCCGCCCTGCGCGTCGACGAAGGGGAACGGCAGCAACTCGTGCGCCGAATCGCTCTGGCGGAAGACCCGCCACTTGCCCGGCGCCTCGGGGAAAAGCGGCGGCGACAGCGCCGCCTCGCGGCGCGCGAAGTCGGGCGCGTGCAGCGCCTGCTGGCGCACGCCGTGACCGCCGGTGGCGGCGTTGCGCACCGTCACCTGCAGCTTGTAGTCGCCGGGATTGACCCGCAACACGGCGTAGAGCTTGAGGCCGCCGCGCTGCAGGGACTCGT
>DASYUP010000090.1:0-7962 GCA_036001185.1 Thermoanaerobaculia bacterium | reverse complement strand
GGTCGACGCCGCTGGTGTCGGTGCCGAGGAGGATCGGCAGCTTGTGCCCCATCTGGTTCATCGTGTGGTGGACCTTGTGGCAATGCACGGCCCAGTCGCCGGGATTGTCGGCGATGAGCTCGACGTCGCGCGTGGTGCCCGGCGGCACGTTGATGCTGGTCTCCGGGATCCACGCCGTCTGCGGCAGCGGGCCGGCGTCGGTGCCCGTCCAATGGAAGTGGTGGCCGTGGACGTGGATGGGGTGGGAGTCCATGCTGATGTTGGCGATGCGAAGCCGTACGCGATCCCCGCGGCGGACGATCAGCGGCGCCGTGCCGGGGAAGACCCGGCTGTTGAAGGTGAAGAGGTTGAAATCGAGCATCACCGTCGGGTCGGGTGTCGAGGTGCCCGGCTTGACGAACCACTCGTTGAGGAAGATGGCGAAGTCGCGGTCGACCCGTCGAGACGGGCGTCGGGGATGGAAGATCAGGAACCCCATCATGCCGAGCGACTGCTGCACCATCTCGTCGAAGTGCGGGTGGTACATGTTGGTGCCGTGCTGGCGCACCTCGAAGTCGTAGACGAAGGTCTGACCCGGCTCGATCCGCGGCTGGGTGAGCCCCGAGACGCCGTCCATGCCGTTGGGGAGGAGCACGCCGTGCCAGTGGACGGAGGTGGGCTCGGGCAGGCGGTTCTCGACGTAGATGCGGACGCGGTCGCCTTCGACGGCTTCGATCGTCGGCCCCGGAGTTTGGCCGTTGTAGCCCCAGGCATTGATCTTGAGGCCGGGAGCGAGCTCGCGCACCACTGGCTCGGCGATCAGATGGAAGGTCTTGCGGCCGCCCTCCCACTTCCAAGGCAGCGTGCTGCCGTTGGGCGTGACGACGGGCACGTAGGAGCCACCGCCGGACCGGCGAGGAGCGGAGATCATTTCCGTCTCGCCTCCTCCCGCGACCGCCGCGCGACGGCCGAACGCTGCACCGACGAGCGATGCGACGCTGGTGAAGACGACGTTGCGCCGGGTGATCATTCGTTCTCCTTCGTCTGCTGGTCGCGAGCCTGGAAGAGCGGTAGGGGCCGTGAGTTGTTGGTTTCCGGACGAACGGAAAAGCCCCGCACGCCGCCCAGAGCCGCCTGCAGCTCGGTGCGGGCGACCCAGTAGTCGCGTTGCGCGAGCACCTGGTCACGCGCCGCCTGGTCGTAGTCCTGGCGTGCCCGGATGAGGTCGAAGACGCCGCGCAGCATGGCGTTGTTCTCGAGCTGCAGGAGGGCGACGATGCGCTGGCGGCGGGGGACCACCACGTCGCGCAGGTACTCCGCGCGGGCGCGGGCCTCGCGAAGCCGCTCGGCAGCGGCCCGAGCGGCGGATCGCCCGGCGAGGTCCAGCGCGTACAGCCGCTGCTCGGCCTGCCGGATCATCGCCAGCGCGCGGTCGCGACGGGCTCGCCCGGTGTCGAAGATGGGGATCGGCAGCTCGAGGGCCGGACCGGTGGTGCGCGTGCCCTCGGGCTCGCGCTCGTGGTGAGCGCCCGCCGCGACGTTTTCGAACAGGGGTGCTTTCGCCAGCGGCAGGCTGGCCCGCGCGGTGGCGAGCTCGGCGCGTGCGAGCGTGAGGTCGAGGCGGCCGGCCAGCGCTCGATCGAGGTCGGTTACCGGTGGGTCCTCCGATGGGATCGGCGGCAGCTCGGGAGGAACGTCGAGCTGAGTTTTCGGGTCGACCAGGCCGAGATCGGCAATCAACCGCTCACGCGCCTGCAGCTCATCCAGCGAAGCACGCGCCAGGGCGAGCTTGGCGGTCTCGTAGCGAGCCTGCTCGCTCTCGAGGTCGAGGTCGGAGATGTTGCCGGCTTCGTGCTGCCGCTGCGCCAGCTCGGCCGCCGTGCGCGCGGTCTCGGTGATGGCGGTCTGGCGGGCTAGCACCTGCCGCGCCGCCTGCTCGGTGTAGAAGTCATTCCGCACCTCGCTGGCGAACGCCAGGACCGCGCCGGTGATCCGCAACCGCGTGACCTCGAAAGCAGCCTCGCCGGCGGCGCGCCGCGCGCGCAGTCGCAGCAGGTCGAATAGCGGCTGCATGAGGACCACCTCGAACGGCGCCTTCGGTTTCTCCGGGAAGCGGATCTCGGCCTCGAAAAACGGGTTGCGGATCGTCCTCGCCTGCAGCAAGTCGGCACGCGCGATGCCGAGGTTTTCGAGCGTGGCGAGCAGGTCCCGGTTGTTGCGGAAGGCGATCTCGACCGCGCGGTTCGCAGTGATCGGCTCGGCGAGCAGCGGTTGGATCGCGGCGTCGGAGCTCGGCGCGTCGATCGGCGCCTGCGGGTCCCAGACCAACTGCTGTCCCGAGCTGGCGACGACGGCACTTTGAACCTCTGAAAGGCCTACGTCGCGGGGGGCGGAGGCGCAGGCCGACAGCGCGAGCGACGAGGCGGCGACGAAGCCGTGCAGCCACGGCGCCCTCATTTCCGATCCCTCTCGTGGCCTGGTGGGGGAGTTGGAGCGTGGTGTGGCGGTTCTGGCGCCGGCGGCGGCTGCTGGCCGGCAGGGGTGGGCTCGCGCCCTACGTCCCGCTGCCGATAGGACCCGCCGCCGTGCATTCCCGCCATGCCGCCCATGGCCGAGCCGACCTCGGAGGACCGGTGCGCCTCCGCGACAGAGGTCGCTGCCGGGGCGTCCACCGGATCCGGTTCGAGCGCCGCCGCGGGTGCGCCGGGCGGCGCCGAGACGGCCTCCTGCACCGGCGGGTGGACGGTCGCGGAGTGCCCCATGCTGGTCATGTCGTGAGCTGCTGGGTCGGCTGGGTGGGCCGGGTGTATGCCGCTCCCGCCGTGGGGCATGGAGCCCATGTCATGCCCTGGCATCGACGCCTTGTCGTGGCCGGGCATCGAGCCCATGGGGTGGCCTTGCACCCCACTCATGTCATGGCCGCTCGTCGAAGGGCCGCTCGAGCCTGGCATGTCGTGGGCGGTCCTCCCCATCGCCGCATGCTCCCCGCCGGCCATACCGTGTCCTTGCATGCCGCTCATGTCGTGGCCTTCCATTCGGGGAGCAACGGCCGTTGCCGCGGCGCTGGGGGCCGCCCCCACCTCCATGGGGCCGTGCCCGTGAGCGTGCCCTTCGCCGGCGAAACTCTCGCCGCGGCGCTGGGCCTCGCGGAAGGCCTTTGCGCTCTTGTCGGCGACCGACTCGTGGTCGCCGCAGCCCAGTAGCGGTGACAACCAGGCAGTGAGCGCCACGGCCGCCGCGCCGCGCCTGCACCCTGCGTGCTTCATCTACCCACCCCCGGCGGCAGGCGCCGCCCTTCAGAGTTGAGGTCCCGAGGAGAGGAGAGGGGGAGAGCGCGAGAGCAGACGAGCGCGCCGAGCGCACGCTGGCTGTCGCGCTCAGGCGGGTATCAAAGGCGAAGGGTCTCGACGAAGGCCAGCCGAGATCCCACGTCGTCGTCGCAGCGGAATGCCCCGGCTGGCAGCCACCGGCGTGGGGGTTGCCCGGGCACCAACGGCGGCACCATGCTCGTCACCCGCAGTGATTGTGTGAGCGACGTTCTCTCGGGAGCGCGCCATGCGCGCTCGCTGAGGGGTTGCTGGTCCGGGCGCGACGGGGCCGGGATTGCAGGGCGTTCGCCCTCGTGATGGTGGGCGAGCGCCTCGGTGGCGAGCTGGCAGAGCGGGAGCACGCGATGCACCAGGCCGTGAAAAGGCAGATGGCAGCAACCGAAGATGGCGACCGCAGCCGCCGCTGGCAGCAGCGAGCCGCCGACGAGCCATGCGACCGTGAGCCATCGCCTGCGCATCATCGGGACCATCTTAGCGGGCGCATGGATGCAAGTCACTTGCCGCCGGTGAACACCAAGCGCTGGCGAACGGGCCACGTGATCTGATCGGCGCCCCCTGGTCATGCCAGGGCTCGAGAACCACGCTATTGCCGGGAGGAGGAGTGGGATGAAGAACACCGTTTCCGCCCTTGCCCTCGCTACGTGTCTGCCATCGTTTCTTTTCGCTCAGAGTCCGCCCATCGGCCCCCAGGCGGCCGTCGAGGCATTCCACACGGCGCTCGAGCGAGGCGATCGAGAGGCAGCCCTGGCTCTCTTGGCTCCGGAGGTGACGATCTTCGAGAGCGGCGAGGCCGAGCTCTCACGCCAGGAGTACGCAGCACACCACCTGGCGGCCGATGTCGCGTTCGTGGCCGCGACGCGCGAGCAGATCGTGTACCGCGAGGCGCACGAGTCCGGTGACATGTCCTGGGTGCTCACCCGCTCCCGGACCACCGGCAGGCTCGAAGGGCGCGACATCGATGTCGACGGGACAGAAAGCGTGATCCTGACTCGGACATCCGCCGGGTGGCACATCACCCACATCCATTGGTCTTCTCACCGGCGATAGCGACTCGCCGCGTGCCACGATCGCGAGGCATCGGCCGTGAAAGCGAAAGGGCGAGCCACCGGCTCGCCCTCCCTGTGTACTTGCCGCCCCTTGGGGCAGCGCCAGAGGCGATCAGTTCTGCGGCTGGCGGACGTCGAATGCCCAGAACACGTGCGTGATGACCTTGTAGCCGCGGCCGAAGTCCTGCTCGAACACGGTCTGGCGGCCATCGCGGGAGACGCTGATCAGCTTGCCCCATTGCCCCGGGCCCTCGAAGTCGATGTCGCGCATCGCCGGCGGCATGTTGTTGAGCTGCCGCTGAATGGCCTTGACGGTCGTGAAGCTGTCGAGATGGCTGTAGATGGTTACCAGCTGCTGGTAGTCGTGGCTGTTGGGGTGCTGGTTGGTGCTCGGGTTGTTGGTGTAGTCCATGCACGTCCCGAGGTTGGGGTTGCTGAAGTTCTCGTCCTGATGGTCGAGCCCGAGGGTGTGCCCCACCTCCTGGCAGCTCACGAGGTTGCGCCAGGCAGTGCTGTTGTACTGCGAGGTGTTGAAGTAAGTGTCGTTCAGCTTGACCGTTCCCGAGGTGATGTGAGAGCCGCTGGTGATGTTGATCGAGGCGATGCCGAGCCAGCCGGTGTTGCCGTAGGTGCTGTTGCAGACCTCGACGCGGCCGTCGGTGGCGCGGCAGCGACGGACGTTGCCGGCGCCGCCGGCGACGATCGTGGTGTCGAGGACGGACGAGGCCGTCCAGTCGCTCGAGGTGGTCGCCAGGATGCCGTCCCAGGCGCTGGTGACGTTGTCGCCCACCTTGAGGGTGAAGGGGTTCGCGGTGCGGGCCCAGTGGTACCCGCCCCAAGAGTGGCTTGCCGACGCGATGCCGGCGAAAGCGGCGAGGGCGACTACAGTCAGCACGACAGTGATCCGGAGCTTGGACATCTGATTTCCTCTCCCTGGGTTGGTTGCCTGCGGACGGTTAGCGGACGCGACGGATGAACGAGGAACGAGCCTCAACCCGGCCCCGTTCGAGCTGTGGAGACGATCCACGTCGGTCCCCCGTAGCAGCGAGTGTGCCAGCCGATACTCGGCCCTGTAAAACACGATCTGCTCGTACTTTAAGGTTGAAAGCGCTGCACCGCAAGGGGGGGGTCTGATTCTGCGCGTGCTCAAGAGCTGACCCGCCAAATGGCCCATCTGATGACCCCGGCCCCGCCTCCCCCTGGCACCCGGCGTGCTGCCGGCGCCGGCGTGCGTTTCCGCTCCCGGAGCGTCCTTCGAGGCATCCTCCGAGCCTTGACGCCGTTGGCTTTCTTGGCCTGCGGTAGGAGCGGCGACTCGCCCCTGCCGCCACCCGCCGTCGATCTCCTCGCGCAGGCCGACGCCGCCGGCGAGATCGTCGATGCGCCGACGCTGGCCGGCCACGCCTCAGCGCTGATGGCCAGTGACCCACGGGCGTATCTCGTCTTGCGGCTGCGCTCCCTCGGCCTCGCTCCCGGCGGCCCTGGCCGGGCATGGATACAGCCTTTTGAGCGGCTGCACCGCGTGGCGCGGGCGGTGGCGCCGTGGGTGGTGCAACGCGGCGAGCAGCGCGCCGTCTTCGCCGGCGGCCGCGATCTCGTCGCCGCGCTCGGCGGCCGCTGGGGGAGGGTGCGGCTGCGCGGCGTCCAGGCTGTCTTCGTCGCCCCGTCGCTCGCCGCGCCACCGGGGGCGCTCGCCGGCAGGGTGCTGGTGGTGCTCGATCCGCCACCGGCGGCACCCGGCGGCGCCGCGCCGCTCGGCGACCTCTTCCGTCGCGCGGCAGCGGCGGGGGCACACGCGGTGCTGGTGTTGCCGCGGCCGGGCGTGACGGCGACGTTGCCGCACGTCGAGGCGGCGGCCGCGGCAACCGCCGGCAGCGGGATTCCGGTGGCGGTCTGGCTCACCGATGCGGCGGCCCGCGAGCTGCTCCGCGCTCTCGCCGGCACCAGTCTCGAGGCCATGGTGCGGCTCGAGTGGCGCGGCGACCTCCTGCCGCTCGTCCTCGGTAGCGTGCAGGGCGAGGTGGCGGCAGAGGTCGCGCGCGAGGTGCACCACAACGTCGTCGCCGTGCTGCCGGCTCGCGTGGTCGGCGACGCCAGCGGGGAAGAGACCGTTGCCCTGGTGGCGTCGCTGCCCGCGGGGCACAGCGACGCCGATGCGACGGCCGGTGTGGCTTCATCGGCGGCAGCTCGGGGCGACGCTAAGGTTCAGGCGGCGGCGCTTGCCGAGCTGCTGGGGATCGCCACGGCCTTCCAGGCCCTGCCGGAGGCGCCGCGGCGCGCGGTGGTGTTTCTCGTCGTCGAGGCGGGAGAGGATGGGCTCGCGGGCGCTCGCCGGCTGCTGGCCGACGAACGGTGGGGCGGTCACCGTCTCGCCGGCGCGGTGGTCCTCGCGAGCGGCAACGTCTGGGGCCCCACCGAGGACGTCACCTTCCTCGGCGTGCAGGCTTCTCCCCTGGCCGGCCTCGTCGTTCGCGTGGCCGCGCTGCAGGGCCGCCGCGTGGCTGCCGACCCGGCGCCCTGGCGCGGGCTGGTGTGGAGCAACCCAGCCTGGGCGCTGCTGCAAGCAGGCGTGCCAACGGTGCTGCTCGAACCCGGCAGCATCCCGCTTCCGCCGCCGGCGGAGCTGCCGGGGATGGCTGCGCCGGTCGCTGCCGGTTCCCTCGCGGGCGGTCGCTCGGGAACGCCGCCGGCGATTGTCGGACTGGTGGAGGACGCGCGGCTCGCCTTCCGCGTGGCGCTCGAGCTGGCCGAGGGCGACCGGCCGCCGCGCGTAGTGCCGGCGCGCGTGCAGGCGGCGCTGAACGCGCCGCCGCCGCTCCCGGCTCCGACTCCGGTCGTGCGGCTCGCCAGGCCCCGGCAGCCCGCCGCCGTTGCCACACCGTCTCCAACGGAAGCGGCCGGCTCGCCGGCGACAACGGCCGAGGGTTCCGTAGCCTCCGGCGAAGCGCCGCCGCCCGCTACCCCGGCCTCCTCGCCGGCCGCCGTGGCTCCGTCGCCGGCGCCGGCGGCAACGCCGACGCCGCCGCAGCGCGACGGCGGGCTCAGGGAGCCGGCAACAGCCGGCGGGTGAGCAGGAAGGCCGGCACCGCGAGCGCCGAAGTCGCCGCCAGCGCGAGGAAGGCGGCGCCCAACCCGGCAACCTCACCGACCTGGCCCACCAGCAGCGAGCCGGTGCCGATGGCGGTGTCGAAGGCGAGCAGCACGCTGCCGAAGGTGGCCGCGCGATGGCGGGAATCGGTGCGGCCCAGCACCCAGGTCATGAACGACGGGTAGGCGCCGCCGAAGCCGGTGGCGAAGACGATCGCCGCCGCGACGAGGGTGGCGCGGCTGTGCGCGACGGCGAGCAGCGCCAGCCCCGGAGGCACCAGCAGCAGCGACGGCACCAGCAGGCGCTGTGGGCCATGGCGATCCGCCAGGCGCGGCAGGACCACCCGAGTGGCCAGCACGGTGAGCGCGAAGACGGTGAAGAACAGCGAGCGTGGACGTAAACCGCGTTCGCTCGCCAGCAGGGCGGCATAGCTGGTGATGCCGCCGTAGCCGAGCGCCACCAGGAAGAGTCCGCTGGCACTGACCACCACGCGCCAGCTGATGGCCTCCCGCCAGCGCGC
>DASYUP010000089.1:0-4625 GCA_036001185.1 Thermoanaerobaculia bacterium | reverse complement strand
CCGCCGGCTGCGCCTCCGCGAGGCCGAGCCCGCGCGCCGCCAGCAGGCCCACCGCGAGCGCCAGCGCTTCGTCGTCAGTGAACATCATCGGCGGCAGCTTGAAGCCGGCCACCAGCAGGTAGGCGCCGTGGCGGCCGCGCTCGGCGGTGATGGGGATCCCCATCTCCTCCAGCGTGGTGACGTAGCGCCGCACCGTGCGCTCGTGGACGCCGACTCGTCGGGCCAGCTCGCTGCCGCTCATGCGACCGTGGGCCTGCAGCAGCTCGAGCACGGCGAGCACCCTGGTGGTCGGCGGCACGTCGTCACTCTAGCGAACAATTAGGGCGGATATCGCCCGGTATAGGCCCTAGCCTTCCCCTCGCGGCCGGCAGGGACGCCGGTCCGCAAGAGCCGAGGAGACCCACCCATGCACCTGCGATCTCGCTTCTGGCTGACGAGGATGCTCGCCCTGCTGCCGATCCTAGCGGTGGCGAGCACTGGACGGGCGGCGACGGAGGAGAAGGCGACGATGAGCGACCAGACACCGACCTCCGCCACGACGACGACCGGCGCTGCGGCGGCCACGACACCCCACGACGGCGCCCGTGACTTCGACTTCATCTTCGGTCGCTGGAAGGTACACAACCGCCGGCTGGTGGATCGCCTGGTCGGCTCGCACGAGTGGAAGGAGTTCGAGGCGACGGTCGAGGGCGGGCCATGCCTCGACGGCCGCGGCAACGTCGACGAGTACCGCACCGACTTCTGGCCCGGCTTCGTGGGCATGACGGTGCGCGTCTTCGACCCCAAGGCGCACCAGTGGGCGATCTACTGGGCCGACAACCGCTCCGGGGTGCTCGATTCCGGGGTCTTCGGCTCCTTCGACGGCGACGTCGGCACCTTCGGCGGCAAGGACGTCCTGCGAGGCCGCACCGTTCTCACGCGCTATACCTGGCGGCGCGGGGCCGCCCCGCACTGGGAGCAGGCCTTCTCCGGGGACGGTGGCGTCACCTGGGAGACCAACTGGACGATGGACATGACACGCATCCCGTGAGGCTCGCGACGATGGATCCGAACCAGGTCATCGAGCTCCGGCAGTACACCCTCAAGCCGGGTCGTCGCGAGGTCCTCAGCGAGCTGTTCGATCGTCACTTCGTCGACGGGCAGGAGGAGGCCGGCATCGCCGTGCTGGGGCAGTTCCACGACCGCCGCCGGCCGGAGATGTTCGTCTGGCTGCGGAGTTTTCCCGACATGGAGGCCCGGCATCGCTCGCTGGAGCGCTTCTACGGCGGGCCGATCTGGGCGGCGCACCGGGAGGCCGCCAACGCCACCATGGTCGACTCCGACGACGTGCTGATGCTGCGGCCGGCGCGGCCGGGCGGTGGCATCGTCAGCGCGGCGAACGGGCACGGGGAGGCGGGCGCCGCCGCGGCGGCGGGAGTGGTGCTGGTGGGCATCGAGCTGCTCCGGGAGCCCGCCGGCGAGGAGGTGCTACGACTTCTCGAGTGCCAGGCCTTCCCCCGCCTGCGCGCGGCGGGGGCCCGCATGCGCGGCTTCTATGTCACCGAGCCGGCGAAGAACCTCTTCCGGCTGCCGGTGCGCGAGGGCGAGCATGCCGCGGTCTGGATCGCCAGCGTGGCGGCGGAGCGGGCGAGTGCAGCCCTCGCCGCCATCGCCGGTGAGAACTGGCGGCGCGAGGTGAAGGAACCCCTCGCGCCGCGACAGGCGGCTCCCGCCGCCCTCCTCGAGCTGGCGCCGACCGCCCGCTCGCGCCTACGCCACGAGGCCGCGAGAGCGCGCTGAGGGGGCGATTGCGGTGAACGCGCGGAGCCGCGGCGCGCTCACCGCGCAGCCGCGGCCTCGCCGCCCACGCCCGCCGGCGCCCGCAGCTTCATGCCCACCAGGTAGACAGCCGCCGAGAGCAGGAAGCCGGTGAACCAGGCGTAGACGTAGATCTCGTCGAAGAAGCTCTTCGGCGCCATCACCCCGCCGCTCCAGCCGATGACGTGGGCGCTCTTGAGAAAGCCCGGCACGTTGGGAAGCACGCCGGCGAGCAGGGCGACCATCGCCACCCAGTTGACGCCGCCGTAGCGGCCGTGCGGCCGGTAGAGGTCGGGGACGTCGAGCTGCTGCCGGCGCAGGATCCAGTAGTCGGCGATCATGATGCCGGCGATGGGGCCGAGCAGCGCCGAGTAGCCGATCAACCAGTTGAAGATGTAGGTGTCGGCGCTCGCCAGCAGCTTCCAGGGCATCATGGCGATGCCCATCAGGCCGGTGATGAGGCCGCCGGTCTTGAACGAGATGTGGCGCGGCGCCAGGTTGGCGAAGTCGTTGGCCGGCGACACCACGTTGGCGGCGATGTTGACCGCCACCGTGGCAATGCCGACGCCGAGCAGCGACACCAGCGCGACGACGGCGCGGGTGGCGCCCGAGGCGATGAGCGGCAGCGCCTGGCCGGGCGGCGGCGCCGCCGAGGTGAGCTGCGAGAGGATGAAGACCGGGTCCCAGAGCTTGCCCGGGTCGACGCCGGTGAGCACGGCGTGGGCGGCGCTGGTGATCACCACCCCCATGGCCGAGAAGGCGACCATGGTGGTGGGCAGCCCCAGCGCCTGGCCGAGCATCTGCTCGCGCTGCCCCTTGCCGAAGCGCGTGAAGTCGGGGATGTTGAGCGACAGCGTCGCCCAGAACCCGATCATGCCGGTGAGCGCCGGCACGAACACCGGCCAGAAGTCGCGCAGGGTGGAAAAGCGCGAGGGCGTGTCGAGCATCGGCCCCAGCCCGCCCGCCCGCCGCACCACCCAGACGAGCAGCGCCCCCGCCATTACCAGCACCAGCGGCGCCGCCCAGTTCTCGAATACCCGCACCGCTCCCATGCCGCGGTAGATGATGAGGATGTTGAGCGCCCAGAAGAGCAGAAAGGAGAGCGCCGAGGGCAGCGAGAGGCCGACCACGCTGACGCCGCCGCCGAGGTCACCGTAGGCCGGCCAGAGGGCGACCAGGAAGGTCTTCACCGCCTCGCCGCCGATGAAGGTCTGGATGCCGAACCAGCCGCAGGCGACGATGGCGCGCAGGATGGCCGGCACGTTGGCGCCGGCGGTGCCGAACGACGCCCGCGCCAGCACCGGGAAGGGGATGCCGTAGCGCGTGCCGGGGTGGGCGTTGAGCAGGATGGGGACCAGCACGATGAGGTTGCCGAGGCCGATGGTCAGCAGCGCCTGCCACCAGCTCATCCCCTCGGCGATGAGCCCGCCGGCGAGCATGTAGGTGGGGATGCAGTGCGCCATGGAGATCCACAGCGCGGCGAAGTTGTAGGTGGTCCAGGTGCGCCGCGAGGGCGGCACCGGCGCCAGGTCGGCGTTGAACAGCGGGCTCGTGGCGACGTCGGCCGGCAGCTCGGCGAGCGCCTCCCGCAGCAGCTCGGGATCGTGCATGGGATGCGGGGAGCATAGCGCCGTTGGCCTTGTCCGGCGGTTCCCGCCTGGAAGCGACCGGAGTTTCCCCGCGCGCCAGACAGCGTCGCCGAATCACCGCCAGCGAGGGGTCTGAACCCGTTAATCTCCCTGCAGACCCTCAGCAGGAGGCGTGTGTATGAACCGCGGATGTGTGGTCGCCCTGGTCGCCGCGTTGGCCTTCGCTGCATTGATGGCGACGCCGCCGGTGCGCGAGGAGATCCGCTGGCGCTCGATCGCCGGCTCGCCCGACCCGGAGGCGTTTCACGGCTTCCTCGTTCGCTGGCCCCACGGCCGCCATCGCGCCGAGGCCCGCCTGCGGCTCGAACAGACGACCTGGGCCGCCGCCGCGGCCGCCGACGCGCCCGTCCTCCACGACTACCTCGCCCGGTTCCCCGCTGGGGTGCACGTCCGCGAGGCGCGGGCGCGGCTGGAGGAGCTGCTCTGGCAGGAGGTCATCAAGCAGCGCACGGCCGCCGCCTTCGATCGCTACCTGCGGGCCTACCCGCAGGGCCGCTTCGCCGGCGCCGCCAGCGCCCAGCGCCAGGCCGTGCTCGCCGATGACACCGTCTTCGCGGCGGCGCAACGGCAGGGCGACCGCGCCGCCTACGAGACCTTCCTCGCCAACTACCCGGGGCACGCCCGCGAGGCCGAGGCACGGGCGGTGCTCGCCGACATTCAGGGTCGCGACCTCTTCGACCTGCTGGCCGAGAAGAAGGTGGAGGCGCGCGCCACGGGCGACGACATCACGAGCGTCAGCCTGAAGCTGCGCCGGAAGGTGCACTATCCGCTGCGCGTAGTGGTGCCGGTGGGGACCTTCTTCGCCGCCCGCGACGAGAGCGCGCAGAGCATGGTGACGGTGGCATCGCGCGAGGTCACTCTCACCGGCGACGACTGGGAGAGCGCCTCCGTCGACGTTGCCTGCGCCGACCTCCACCTCGACATCCCCAGCGACGAGGTCGGCTTCACTATCCGCCGTGCTCCCGCCCAGCGCGAGCTGCAGAAGCTCATGCCGGTGCTCGCCGCCGCCAACGCCGACCAGGCGGTGCGGCAGGCGGCGGTGTGGATCCTCTCCGACGACGCCAGCTACGAGGACCTCGGCACGCTGGTGCAGAGCTCCCAATTCAACGCCTTCGGAGGCACGCGGATGATCAACGCTCCCGAGGCGGTGCGCGCCCTCCAGCTGCTCGCCGAGGCCGG
>DASYUP010000088.1:0-2610 GCA_036001185.1 Thermoanaerobaculia bacterium | reverse complement strand
CGAGATCCTGGCTTCGATCGCCCGCTTCGCCACTGCCACGCTCCAAGCGCATAGCGGGAGTTAGAATACGAATCTCTGTAACAGCAGACTAGCAGGGCGAAGGATTGGTTCCGCGCCCGCATCCACCTCAGCAGAGCGGAGGCGCGGGCGGGCGACCCAGCGAGCGTCGCCTGCCGCCACCGCCAACCCAGGTGGAGGAGAAACCCATGAGCAGGTCCATGTCGTTCGCCCGTGGTGGTCGGTCGGTCGGTCTGGGAGTCACGGTCGTCGCGCTGGCTGTCGGCGCGTTGTCGACGACTGCGCTGCCGGCTGCGGCGGCGCAGCCCAAGGCGCAGTTCAAGGAGGCGCGCCTCATCATCGAATACAACTCCACCGCTCGCGACGTGGGCGTGCAGTTCTTCCTCGATGCCGAGGGCTGGCAGGCGATCAAGATCTTCGACACCCGCGGGCGCGTGATCTTCCATGGCTGGACCGGTGGCAGCCTGCTCGCTCAGGGGGGCGGCACGGAGCTCTTCCTGGAGAGCGAGGAGCCGCCGCTCGACGAGGTGCCGCTCGAGGAGTTCTTCGCCACCTTCCCCGAGGGCACCTACCGCTTCGTGGGGCGCAGCACCGACGGCGCGAAGCTCGCCGGTGAGGCCGAGCTCAGCCACGACATCCCCGCCGGGCCGCGGATCGTCGCGCCGGTGCAGGGGAGCAGCTGCCCGCAGGTCACCGGCCCGGTGGTGATCGACTGGGATGCGGTGACCACCAACATCGACGGCGACCCCATCGCCATCGAGGCCTACGAGGTGATCGTCGAGAACGACGCCCACCTCGACGTCATCCTGCCGGCGGTGGCCGGCACCCGCCTGACCTTGCCCGCGGAGCTCCTGGCGCCGGGAGCCGACTACAAGTTCGAGATCCTCGCCATCGCCGACAACCGCAACCAGACGATCACCGAGGGGTGCTTCTCGACCGCCGGGTGAGGGCGGAAGGTCGCGACCCTCTCGACCTGGTCACGTCGAGATCGCTTCGCTTCGCTCGCGATGACGGCGGCGAGCGAGCGTTGTTCCGCGCCAAGTGGCTAGTGCCGCGCCCGCCGCAACCCCGTCCCGCCCCCCCGGAACCAGGCGCTCTGCTGCAGCCGCTCGTCGACGGTCTTCGCGAGCTGCAGGTAGTGGTCGCGCTCGCCGCGCTGCGCCAGGTCGGCACGCAGGGTGGCGGCGCGGCCGATGATCTCGAGGCGGTCGTCGACCAGGGGCAGGTGGGCAACCAGGGCGGCGAAGCGTCGATCCTCGAGGACCCTGGCCACGCTTCCCTGCGCCGAGAGGCGACCGAGGATCTCGTCGAGCTGCGCGCGCGACTGCTGGGCGGCAGCCGGCGCGAGGGGGCCGAGCTCGCGCTGCAGGAGGATGCGGTCGAGGGCGACGCGGTCGCGGACGAGGGTCCGGTGGGTGCGGTAGACGCCTACGACGCCCAGCGCGCAGGCGACGAGGATCGCGCTCGTCATCGCCAGCTCGCCGACGAGGACCGACCGGCCGCCCATGCGCGGCGCACCACGACTCGCCGAGTAGTAGCGCGCGCGTGCCTCCTGCGTGTCGATGGGCGATGGCGCCGGCCGCGAGAAGGCCCCGGCCGCCACCAACAGGCCGCAGGTGAGGGCGGCGAGGCCGGTGACGGCGAGGGCCAGCGCCGCGAAAGGCCCCGCAGCATGCAGGGCGAGCCACACGAGCACCGGGCCGAGGGCGGCGGCCATGCCGCCGCAGAGCAGCAGGCCGTTCCAGGCGGCCGGGCTCTCTTGCACGATGGCACCGAAGCGCTGAAAGACGGTGGTGGCCCGCGCGCGGCGCGTCAGCCGCTCCCAGTCGACCCGCAAGTCGGCGAGCTCCGGCGCCTCAGGGGCCGAGAAGACTACCGTCACGCCGGGCCGCCGCTCGGCCCAGCGCAGCCGCTCGCCGAGCTCGTGCAGTGCCTCATCGCTGCCGGCGGCGAGCAGCGGGTCGAGGTCGAGCCGCTCGCCATTGCCATGGATCTCGCTCATGGGGCACTCCTCGCACGGGCGTGGCCTCTTCGCAGCTGGTCGATGGCTCGCTTCTTCGCCTGGCGCACGGCGGTGGGGGTCATCCCGAGGCGCGCCGCGATCTCGGGCGCCGGAAGCCCCTCGGCGGCGAGCTGCAGGATCTCGCGCTCGCGCTCGTCGGCGATGGAGGCGAGGGCCTGCCGCAGGGCGATGCGATCGTCGAGCGCGTCGAGGGTTCCATGTTCTGCCTGCACGACGGCGGCGAGGTCCTCTTCGTCGTGGCGGCGCCGCTGTCGCGCCCGCGCCAGGGCCGTCAGGTAGGCGATGCGGAAGTACCAGGCTTCCAGGTTGGCGATCCCCGGGCTCGGCCCGTGCGCCAGCTTGCGGGCGGCGACGAGATAGGCCTCGCTCAAGACGTCCTCGACCTCCTCCCGCGTCGGCCGGCCGCCGCGCGTCGCCAGGAGGCGCCAGACGAAGCCGGCGAAACGCTGCTGCTGCTGGCTGACCAGGGCGGCGAGGGCGGCTGCCTGGTCTGGACTTCCGGAGGTGCCGCTCACTGCCGCCTCACCATGTAAGTGTCCCCAGCGGTGCGAGGTGTGACAGCAGCCCGA
>DASYUP010000087.1:0-1663 GCA_036001185.1 Thermoanaerobaculia bacterium | reverse complement strand
TCTACTACCAGCACGGCGCCGCCACCGCGACCTACACCTTCGACCTGCCCACGCTGGCGCGGTGGGTGCTGCCGCCCGGGCTCGGGCCGAACCTCATGTTCCTGGCCTTCGCGCTGGCGTTCGCCATCAAGGTGCCGCTGTTCCCCGACGCGTCGTACCTCTTCGCCCCCGCCGTCTTCACCCTGGCCGTCATCGGCATCGTGTACGGCGCCTGGGTGTCCACGGTGCAGCCCGACCTCAAGAAGCTCGTCGCCTACTCGAGCGTGAGCCACCTGGGCTTCGTCATGCTGGGCCTGTTCACGCTGAACCAGCAGGGCCTGGTGGGCGGCGTCATCCAGATGGTCAACCACGGGCTGTCGACCGGCGCCCTCTTCCTGATGGTCGGCATGATCTACGAGCGCCGCCACACGCGGCTCATCGCCGACTTCGGCGGCCTCTGGAAGGTCATCCCGGCGTTCTCCGCGCTGTTCCTGGTGGTCGTGCTGTCCTCCCTCGGCCTGCCCGGCCTCAACGGCTTCGTCGGGGAGTTCCTGGTGCTGGTGGGCGCGTTCCAGGTGAGTCCGCGGCTGGCCGCGCTGGCCACCACCGGCATCATCTTCGCCGCCGTCTATCTGCTGTGGATGTACCAGCGCGTGGTGTTCGGCGAGATCACGCACGAGGAGAACCGGCGGCTCGTCGACCTGTCGCCGCGAGAGTGGGCGCTGCTGGCGCCGGTGCTGGTGTTCATCGTGTGGATCGGCGTCTACCCGACCGCCTTCACCGGCAAGACGGAGGCCACGATCGCCGCCCTGCTCGCCCAGGTCGAGAGCAAGGCCAGCGTGGCGCTGGCGAAATGACGCCCGACTTTCCGGTGCCCCCCGTCTCCATCTCGGTGCTGCTGCCGGCGCTGATCGTGCTCGTCACCGGCGCCCTCGTGTTGTTGCTCGACCTTCTGCCGCCCCACGACAGCAAGGCCCACCTGGGCGGCGTCGCGCTGCTGGGCGTCGTCGCCGCCATGCTGGCGATCATCGCCCGCTGGGTGGCGGGGACGGAGGAGCGGGCCTTCCGCGACATGATCCTCCTCGACCGCTACGCACTCTTCTTCGACGTGATCATCGGCTACGCGGCGGCCCTGATCGTCATGCTCTCGATGGACTACCTGGGCCGCACGGGCGGCGAGTCGGGCGAGTACTACGCCCTGGTGCTCTTCGCCACCGCCGGCATGATGCTGATGGCCTCGGCCGGTGACCTCATCGTGGTCTTCCTGTCGCTCGAGCTGATGTCGCTCTCGCTCTACGTGCTGGCCGGCCTGTTCAAGACGCGCCTGACCTCGGGCGAGGCGTCCATGAAGTATTTCCTGCTCGGCGCCTTCGCCTCCTCGTTCCTCCTGTACGGCATCGCCCTGATCTACGGCGCCACCGGCTCCACCAACCTGGACCGCATCGCGGCCTCGGCGGCCGCCCGCAGCGGGGATCCGCTGGTCCTCGTCGGCCTCGCCCTGCTGCTGGTCGGCTTCGGCTTCAAGATCTCGTCGGTGCCGTTCCACATGTGGGCCCCCGACGTCTACGAGGGGGCGCCGACCTCGATCACCGCCTTCATCGCCACGGGCTCGAAGGCGGCCGCCTTCGCCGCGCTCCTTCGCACGCTCTTGACGTCGTTCCGGCCTCCTCAGCTCGACTGGACG
>DASYUP010000086.1:0-5898 GCA_036001185.1 Thermoanaerobaculia bacterium | reverse complement strand
GCCGGCAGGAGCTCCAGCGGCTCCTCGACCAGCGGGGCACCGGCGGCCGGGCGCCGGAAGCTGCGCGCCTCGCCCGCCTGCCCGGCGGACACCGCAACGATCAGGTCGCTCCAGCCCGGCCAGGCCTCGCGCGAGTCGCGTCCGCTCGGCGAGGCGACGGCATCGGGGTGCGAGTGGTAGACGCCGAGCACCGCGGGGCCGCCCCTTCGCTCGGCCGCCAGGGCGCGGACGAGCGGCCCGGGAGCGAGCTCGAACTCACGGCCCGGCGCCGTACCGCAGTTCGCCACCGGCACCACCGCCGTCACCCGCGCGCCCGCCGTCGCGGCCTCGCCGACGAGCAGCCCGCAGCACTCCTCGGGGTAGGCGGCGCCGGCATGCGCGCGGACGGCGGCGAGCACGGTGGCCGGCAGGGTGAGGGACATGGGATGAAGGTATAGCACGCGGCCCCGGCACCGCTCACCCGCGAATCAAACGCGCCGGCGCGATCGCCGCCGGCAACCTTCCCCCGGCAGCCTCGTATATTCGCTTCGTGCGGATCCTCGCCACGCGGTTCCCTGCGGCTGGTGCGCTTGCGCGCGCCGGCCGACTCCCGCTTCCCACCTTTTGACCAGGAGGAGGCCTTCGTGGACCGACGCCAGTTCCTGCGCTTGACCGGACTGGGCGCGGGCACGCTGATGATCCCCGTCATCGGCCAGCCCCGCGACCTCTTCGGCGCCACCACCCCCATCCCCAGCGCCGACAAGAAGGCGCTCGCCGCCGCCGCCCTCGAGGCGGCGAAGAAACGCGGCGCCACGTACGCCGACGTGCGCATCGGCCGCTACCTCAATCAGTCCGTCATCGCCCGCGAGGACAAGGTGCAGAACCTCGTCAACACCGAGTCCTACGGCGTCGGCGTGCGGGTGATCGCCGACGGCACCTGGGGTTTCGGCGCCACCTCCGACGTCACCAAGGAAGGCGTGGCACGAGCCGCCGAGCAGGCGGTGGCGATCGCCAAAGCGAACGCCAAGGTGCAGAGCGAGCCGGTACGGCTGGCGCCGCAGAAGGGCTTCGGCGAGGTGAGCTGGAAGACGCCGGGAGCCAAGAACGCCTTCGAGGTGACGATCAAGGAGAAGGTCGACCTGTTGATGGCGGTGAACGCCGCGGCGATGAAGGAAGGCGCCAAGTTCGTCAACTCCCAGCTCTTCCTGGTCAACGAGCAGAAGTACTTCGCCTCCACCGACGGGTCCTGGATCGACCAAGACATCCACCGCATCTGGCCCAACTTCACGGTCACCGCCATCGACGAGAAGAGCGGCAAGTTCGAGACCCGCGACGCCATGTCGTCGCCCATGGGGATGGGCTGGGAGTATCTGGGCACCGGCGGCGCGGTCACCACCCTGGTGACGCCGCTGTACGACCGCAAGTACGACATGCTGGCCGACGCCCAGGCCGCCGGACGGCAGGTCAAGGAGAAGCTGGGCGCCAGGTCGGTGCAGCCCGGCAAATACGACCTCGTCCTCGACCCCACCCACCTCTGGCTCACCATCCACGAGTCGGTCGGCCACGCCACCGAGCTCGACCGCGTGCTCGGCTACGAGGCCAACTACGCCGGCACCAGTTTCGCCACTCTCGACAAGTGGCAGAGCAAGAGCTTCCACTACGGCAGCCCCAAGGTGCACATCTTCGCCGACAAGACCCAGGAAGGCGCCCTCGGCACCGTCGGCTGGGACGACGAGGGGGTCCAGTGCAAGCGTTGGGACCTCATCAAGGACGGCATCCTGGTCGACTACCAGAAGATCCGCGACCAGGCCCACATCGTCGGCCAGACCGCGTCCGACGGCTGCTGCTACTCCGACAGCTGGAACGACGTGCAGTTCCAGCGCATGCCCAACGTCTCGCTCGCCGCCGGTGCCGACAAGCTGACCCCCGAGCAGCTCATCGGCCAGGTCGAGAAGGGGATCTTCATCGTCGGCGACGGCTCCTACTCGATCGACCAGCAGCGTTACAACTTCCAGTTCGGCGGCCAGCTCTTCTACGAGATCAAGGACGGCAAGCTCGCGGGCATGCTGCGCGACGTCGCCTACCAGTCGAACACCCAGGAGTTCTGGAACTCGCTGGTGGCGAGCTGCGACCAGCGCGACTACCGGCTGGGCGGCTCGTTCTTCGATGGCAAGGGGCAGCCGGGACAGATCTCGGCGGTCTCGCACGGCTGCGCGTCGTCGCGCTTCAACGGCGTCAACGTCATCAACACCGAGCGCAAGATCTGAGGGGGTCGACGAACATGACCATGCTTTCCAAGGACGAAGCGCAGGCGCTGCTGAAGAAGGTGGTCGCCCTCTCCAAGGCGGAGGGTTGCGAGGTCAGCCTCAACGGCAACACCAGCGGCAACATCCGCACCGCCCGCAACACCGTCACCACCAGTGGCCAGACCGACGACCTGACGCTGGTGGTGCAGTCGAGCTTCGGCAAGCGCGCCGGCACCACCACCATCAACGAGCTCGACGACGCGTCGCTGGAGAAGGCGGTGCGCCGCTCCGAGGAGCTGGCCAAGCTGGCGCCCGAGAACCCCGAGCTCATGCCGCCGCTGCCGCCCCAGCAGTACGTCGAGGCCGGCGGCTGGTTCGACGCCACCGCCCGCATCACGCCTGAGCTGCGCGCCAAGGGCGCCGCCGACAGCATCAACCCGTCGCGGGCCAAGAAGCTGGTCGCCGCCGGTTTCCTGCAGGACTTCGCCGGCTTCCAGGCGCTGATGAACAGCAAGGGACTGTTCGCCTACTACCCATCGACCAACGTCAACTTCACGGTGACGGTGCGCAGCGAGGACGGCACCGGCTCGGGCTACGCCACCAGCGACCACAACGACGTCGGCGAGCTCGACACCGGCCGCACCTCGCAGGTGGCGATCGACAAGGCGCTGCGGTCGATGAGCCCCAAGGCGGTCGAGCCCGGGAAATACACCGTCATCCTCGAGCCGGCGGCCTCGGCTGGCATCCTGCAGTTCATGGCCTTCGGCTTCGACGCCCGCCAGGCCGACGAGGGGCGCTCGTTCCTCAGCAAGCCCGGCGGCGGCAACAAGAAGGGGCAGAAGATCGTCGACGAGCGGGTGAGCATCTGGTCCGATCCCGCCGACCCGCGGGCTCCCACGGCGCCGTGGGCAGGCGACGGCCGGCCGCGCCAGAAGACGATGTGGATCGAGAACGGGGCGGTGAAGAACCTCTACACGTCGCGCTTCTGGGCGGCGAAGACCGGCATCGAGCCGCTGCCTTTCCCCGCCAACATGATCATGTCGGGCGGCACCGCCAGCACCGAGGACCTGATCCGCGACACCAAGCGCGGCATCCTCGTCACCCGCACCTGGTACATCCGCATGGTGGACCCGCAGACGGTGCTGGTCACCGGCCTCACCCGCGACGGCTCGTTCATGATCGAGGACGGCAAGCTCAGCTTCCCGGTGAAGAACTTCCGCTTCAACGAGAGCCCGGTGATCATGCTCAACAACCTCGACGCGCTGGGCAAGCCGGAGCGTTTCGGCGACGGCGACGGTGGTGGCGCGTCCTTGATCCCACCGATGCGCATCAGAGACTTCACGTTCACGAGTTTGTCGGACGCCGTCTAGCCGGCTAGATTGTCATCGCGAGGCCGCGCAGCGGCCGTGGCGATCTCGGCGCCGAGATCGCCACGGGCCCTGCGGGCCCTCGCGATGACGGGTCCGCTCATCCCGGCGACGTCGACCAACCTGATGCACGACTTCACCTTCACCCGCCTGCGCTACGACTCCGGCGACTGGTGGGTGGACGAGCGGATGCCGGCCAACGTGCTCGACTCGCTGCTGCGGTACACGACGCTCGACGTCGACCAGCACGAGCGGCTGCTCACCTTCGGCGACCCCGCCCTGCTCGACGCGCCGTTTTCCTACTGCGCCGGCCATCGGCTCTTCGAGCTCGACGCCGACGAGCGCCGCAACCTCGAGCGCTACGTGGAAAACGGCGGCTTCCTCTTCGCCGACGACTGCAATCACGACGTCGACGGCCTCTTCGCCAGGAGCTTCGAGGCCGAGGTGGCGGCGATCTTCGGCGCCGGCGCCCTGCGCAAGCTGCCGAAGGGCCACGGCCTCTACCACTCCTTCTTCCACTTCGAGGACGGCCCGCCCACCACCACCTTCGAGCTCAACGGCTGGGGAGACGATCTGGTGCACGACTACCTCAAGGCCGTCGAGGTCGACGGCCGCATTGCCATCCTCTACAGCAACAAGGACTATGGTTGCGAATGGGACTACGACTGGCGCAATAAGCGCTGGCTGGCCGAGGACAACACCAAGTTCGCCATCAACGTCGTCATGTACGCGCTGACCGCCTGAGCGCCCGATGAGCGGCCCCGTCACCGAGAACGACGTCGAGCTGCTGCTCTCCCGCCTCGGCGCCCTGCGCGCCGAGGTCGGCAAGGTGATCGTCGGCCAGCGGGAGACCGTCGAGCACCTGGTGGTCGGCCTGCTCGCCGGCGGCCACTGCCTGCTGGAGGGGGTGCCGGGGCTCGCCAAGACGCTGATGGTGCGCACCCTCGGCGATGCGCTGCACCTCAGCTTCAAGCGCGTCCAGTTCACCCCCGACCTCATGCCCTCGGACATCGTCGGCACCGAGATCCTCGAGGAGGACCATGGCACCGGCCGCCGCGTCTTTCGCTTCCAGAAGGGACCGGTGTTCGCCCACCTCCTGCTCGCCGACGAGATCAACCGCAGCCCGCCGAAGACGCAGGCCGCTCTCCTCGAGGCGATGCAGGAGCTGGCGGTGACCTACGGTGGCGAGACCTACCCGCTGCCGCGCCCCTTCTTCGTGCTGGCGACGCAGAACCCCATCGAGCAGGAGGGCACCTACCCGTTGCCCGAGGCGCAGCTCGACCGCTTCCTCCTCCACCTGCGCATCGACTACCCGAGCGCCGAGGAGGAGCTGCAGGTGCTGGTGGCCACCACCGGCGAGCGGCAGGCGACGGCGGCGCCGGTGCTGGGCGCCGAGGAGATCCTGCAGGCGCAGACCCTGGTGCGCCAGGTGCACGTGTCGCGGCCGCTGCTCGCCTGGGCGGTGGCGCTGGTACGCGCCACGCGACCGGCGGAGAGCCGCGAGGCTCGTGTGCGCGAGCTGGTCGACTGGGGCGCCGGCCCCCGCGCCGGCCAGGCGCTGGTGCTCGCCGCCAAGGGGCGGGCGCTGCTGGCCGGTCGACTGGCGGTGACCCTCGACGACCTGCGCGCGCTGGCGCCGCCGGTGCTGCGCCACCGCGTGCTGGTGGGCTTCCGCGGCCAGGCCGAGGGGATCACCGCCGATACTCTCGTCGCGCAGCTCCTGGAGAGCATGCCGGGGCCGGCCAGCCCGCTGGAGTAGAGGCCTTGGCCCTCCCCGCCTCGCCGCTCCTCGATCCCCACGTCCTCGCCCGCGTCAAGGATCTGCGGCTGGTGGCCCGCACCCTTGTCGACGGCGCCGTGACTGGCCTCCACCGCCAGCCGCGGGCCGGCATCGGTGTCGAGCTCGAGCAGTTCCGCACCTATGAGCCGGGGGACGATCCGCGGCGCATCGACTGGCGCGCCCACGCGCGCTCCGACCGGCTGTTCGTGCGCGAGTCGCCGGTGGAGCGCGACGTCACCGTGCGGCTGGTGGTCGACGCCACCGCCTCGATGGCCCACGCCGACGGCGGGCTCAGCAAGCTCGACTACGCGCGCATGCTGGCCGCCGCCCTCGCCTTCCTCGCCCTGCGGCAGGGGGACGCGGTCGCCCTGCACCTGGTCAACGACCGGATGGTGAGCGATCGGCACGGAAGTAGCGAGACCGTCGACCTGCCGCCGCTGCGGCGGCGGCGGGCCCTCGAGCGGCTGCTCTTCCACCTCGAGGGAGCCACGGCGCGCGGGCGCTGGCCGGCGTGGCAGCGGCTCGC
>DASYUP010000085.1:0-6843 GCA_036001185.1 Thermoanaerobaculia bacterium | reverse complement strand
GCGCTGGCGCCGCGACCGGCGTCGCGCTTCTGGATCTCGGCGGCCTGCGCGCGGGCCTTGTCGATGCTGCCGCCCATGAAGCCCGGGGCGAGGAGGTAGAACTGCACGAGGTCTCCGCGCGCGTCGAGCTGGCCGGGGTCGAGCGCCACGGCCTGCTCGTACGCCTGGCGGGCGTGGCTGGCGAGGCCGGCGGCGCGCAGCATGTTGGCCTCCTGGGCGGCCCGGCCGTAGGCGCGTCCCAGCCAGAGCTGGTACTCGGCGTTCTTCGGCGCCAGCTCCGCCGCCTTCTCGAGCCAGTCCACCGCGCCGTCGTAGTCGTGACGCGAGAAGTGACAGCGGCCGAGGTAGTAGGTGGCCTCGGAGTCCTTGGGGTGGGCCGCCACCCAGGGCGCGAGGATCTTCTCCCCATCGGCGACTCTGCCGGCGGCGAAGAGCTGGATGCCCTGCGCCGCGACTCCTTCGGCGGCGCGGGCGGCGGGTGCGGCCAGGGCAGCGCACAGCAGCGGGGTGGCGAGCAGCGTGGCGACTCGGGTGCTGTTCATGGTGAGTCCAAGTACGTAGAAAGGCGGCGAAGGTTAGCGCTCAATGCCTGGCCAGCTCGTGGAGCCTGCGAACGAACACCCAGACCGCGAGGCCGGCGAAGAGCAGCGCCGAGGCGAGGGCCAGCCAACGCCCCAGCCGATCGCCCAGGGCTCGCCGCAGGAGGGCGGTTGCGTAGGCGAGGAACGCCGACCAGGCGAGACCGCCGAGGAAGAACCCGAGATCGCCGAGCCCCGAGCCCAGCCCGACGAGGAAGCCGGCGCCGCCGCCGCGCTCGATGGCGGTGTTGAAGACGGCGGCATTGACCAGCCCGAGGTCGAGGCAGAGCGACAAGCTGAGCGGGATGCCGGCCCAGAAGGGCGCCTGCCAGGCCACTCAAGCCGGCGCGCCGGCGGCAACCCCCCACGCTGCGGCGGTTTCGCGGGCGAAGTCGGCGAAGCGGCGCGGCGGGTGGCCGAGCAGCCGGGTCACCCGCGCCACGTCCTCGGCGGTGGCGCGCAGGCCGTGACGTTGGAAGTGCGCGTACATCAGCTTGAAGTCGTACACCATGTAAGCAGGCAGGTAGCGCAGGTTCTGCTCCTCCCAGCGCTCGAGGTCGTCGCCGGCGTAGCCGACCTGGCGGCCCAGCGCCGCGCTCCAGGTGGCGGCGGTCGAGCTGCCGGTGACCGCCTCCGGCCCCACCACGTTGTAGGTCTCGCCGTCGTGGGCTCCGCTGGTGAGGGCGATCGTCGCCGCCTCGGCGATGTCGCGCACGTCGACCCGCGACAGGCCGGCCTCGCCGACGGGCTGCGGGTAGACGCCGTACTGCAGCATCGCGTCCTTGTACCAGTAGTCGTTCTGGTAGAAGTTGTTGGGGCGCAGGATGGTGTAGGCGATGCCGGAGGTCGCCACCGCCGCCTCGACGCCGATCTTGGCGCCGAAGTGGGGCAGGTAGGCCGCCTGGTCGACGGCGTGCACCGACAGGTAGGCGATGCGACCGACGCCCGCCTCGCGCGCCCCGCACACCGCCATCAGCCCCTCGTGCGCCTCGGTGGTGCTCACCGCGTTGATCAGGAAGAGGCCGTCCATGCCATCGAAGGCGGTACGCGCCGTGGCCGGCTCGAGCAGGTCCCCCTGCACTACCTTGGCGCCCGCCGGTGGCTGCTTGCCCGCGGTACCGCGGGTCAGCACGAACACCTCGGCGCCGCGCGCCAGCAGCTCGCGCGCGACCTGCGATCCCACCGTTCCCGTGCCGCCCAGCACCATCACTCGCATTGGCTCTCCTCCTGGTGTGTGAGCGCCGCCTTCAGGCGGCACGTCGCGACGGATCCTACACAGCGGGCCCGGGGGTGCGCTCCAGTAGAATCCCTGCCTCGATGGCAGCGCCTCCCCCCTCGAGCCCTGCGCCGCGGGACATCCCGGTGGTCATCCTCTGCGGTGGCCAGGGCACCCGCCTGCGCGAAGAGACCGAGTACCGCCCCAAGCCGATGGTGGAGGTGGGTGACCGCCCCATCCTCTGGCACATCATGAAGCTCTACGGCGCCCACGGCTTCGATCGCTTCGTGCTCTGCCTCGGCTACAAGGGGTGGGAGATCAAGCAGTATTTCCTGCGCTACCAGGAGATGCTCTCCGACTTCACGGTGGCGATGGACGGCAGCGGGCCGCCCGAGTTCCACAACGAGGACGGCACCGAGCGCTGGCGCGTCACCTGCGCCGAGACCGGCGCCGACAGCGCCACTGGGGCGCGCCTCTGGCGGGTGCGCCGCTACCTCGACGCCCCCACCTTCTGCCTCACCTACGGCGACGGCGTCTCCGACATCGACCTTGGCAAGCTGCTCGCCTTCCACCGCCAGCAGGGCCGGCTGGCGACGGTGACCGGCGTGCATCCCACCTCGCGCTTCGGCGAGATCGAGGTCGACGGCAACCGGGTGCGCGAGTTCGCCGAGAAGCCGGTGGCGCAGGGCCTGGTGTCGGGCGGCTTCTTCGTCTTCCAGCGCGAGGCGCTCTCCTACTTCGACGACGACCCGCAGCTCTTCCTCGAGCAGCGACCGCTGCGCGGGCTGGCGCGCGACGGGCAGCTCTCGGTCTACGTGCACGAGGGGTTCTGGCACTCGATGGACACCTACCGCGAGTACCTCCACCTCAACGAGCTGTGGAAGCAGGGGCGGGCGCCGTGGAAGGTCTGGTGACGGCGGCGGGCGGCGCGACCTCGGGGACGGCCGAGCCGGCGGCGGCGGTCGGCTCCACGTGCCGCGGCTGTGGCGCGCCCCTCTCTGTCACCTTCGTCGACCTCGGGCTGTCGCCGCTCGCCAACTCCTACGTCGAAGAGCACGACGCCGACCAGGGCGAGCGCTTCTACCCGCTGCACGTCCTCGTCTGCGAGCGCTGCCTGCTGGTGCAGCTGCCGGAGGTGGAGTCGCCGCAGGCCATCTTCTCCGACTACGCCTACTTCGCCTCCTACTCGGAGAGCTGGCTCGCCCACGCCCGCGACTACGCCGCCATGGCCGTCGCGCGCTTCGGCCTCGGCGCGAGCAGCCGCGTCGTCGAGATCGCCAGCAACGACGGCTACCTGCTGCGCTGGTTCGCCGAACGCGGCATCCCGGTGCTGGGCATCGAGGCGGCTGCCAACGTGGCGGCGGCGGCGCGCGAGCTCGGCATCGAGAGTCGCGTCGCCTTCTTCGGCGCCGCCTACGCCGGCGAGCTGGTGGCGGAGGGGATCCGCGCCGACCTGCTGGTGGGCAACAACGTGCTCGCCCACGTCCCGGCGCTGGGCGATTTCGTGACCGGCCTCGCCACCCTGCTGGCGCCGCGGGGCGTGCTCACCATGGAGTTTCCCCACCTGCTGCGGCTGATGGCGGAGGGGCAGTTCGACACCATCTACCACGAGCACTTCTCCTACTTCTCGCTCGCCGCCGTGCGCCGCGTCTTCGCCGACCGCGGCCTCGAGCTCTTCGACGTCGAGGAGCTGCCCACCCACGGCGGCTCGCTGCGCATCTACGCCCGTCACACCGGCGACGACTCCCGGCCGGTGGGGCCGCGCGTCGCCACCCTGCTGGCGAAGGAGGAGGCGGCCGGCCTGCTGCGGCTCGACGGCTACCGCCATTTCGGCGCCCGGGTCGCCGCCGTCAAGCGCGACCTGCTGCGCTTCCTCCTCGACGCCGCCGAGCAGGGCAAGACGGTCGTCGGCTACGGCGCGCCGGCGAAGGGGAACACGCTGCTCAACTACTGCGGCGTGCGCAGCGACCTGCTCGCCTACACCGTCGACCGCAGCCCCCACAAGCAAGGGCGCCTGCTGCCCGGCACCCGCATCCCCATCCACTCGCCGCATCGCATCCTCGACACCCGCCCCGACTACGTGCTCATCCTGCCCTGGAACCTCAAGGACGAGGTGATGGAGCAGATGGCCGCCGTGCGCTCGTGGGGCGGCCGCTTCGTCGTCGCCGTGCCGCGGCTGCAGGTGCTGTGAGCCGCCGCCGGTGATCTTCACCGCCACCGCGCTGCCCGGCGTCTTCGTCCTGGCGCCCGAGCGGCACGCCGACGAGCGCGGCTTCTTCGTTCGCACCTACGACCGCGACGAGCTCGCCGCCCACGGCCTCGACCCCACCATCGCCCAGGGCAACCTGTCGTTCAACCACCGGCGCGGCACTCTGCGCGGGCTGCACTTCCAGGCGGCGCCCTACGCGGAGGCCAAGCTGGTGCGCTGCTCGCGCGGCGCCATCTTCGACGTCGTCGTCGACGTGCGGCCGGGCTCGCCGACGCGCGGCCGTCACGTGTCCGTGACCCTCAGCGCCGACGACGGGCGGCAGGTCTACGTGCCGGCCGGGTTTGCCCACGGCTTCCAGACGCTGCTGGACGCCACGGAGGTGAGCTACCAGATCTCGGCGCCCTTCTCGGCGGCGCACGGCCGCGGCTTCCGCTACGACGACCCCACGCTCGCCATCCCCTGGCCGGAGCCGGTGACGGTGATCTCGGCGCGCGACCGCGAGCTGCCGCGCTTCCCGGTGGAGTGACGGTGCCCTCGCCACTCGCCGAGCTGCTGCGCGACCTCGACCTGCCAGCCAGCGGCGCGGCCATGCACGCCTTCGCCGCCGAGCTGCAGCCGCTGCCGCGCAGCCTCACCGGCGACGGCGTGCGAGCCACGCTGGCGCGCATCGGCGAGCGCCTGCCGCTGCAGGTGCACGAGGTGCCCAGCGGCACGCCGGTGCTCGACTGGACCATCCCGCGCGAGTGGAACCTGCGGACGGCCTGGATCAAGGGACCCGACGGCGCCCTGGTGGTCGACGCGGCGCGCTCGCTGCTGCACGTCGTCGGCTATAGCGTGCCGGTGCGGCAGCGGCTGCCGCTCGCCGAGCTGCAGGCCCACCTGCACTCGCTGCCGGAGCACCCGGACTGGGTGCCTTACCGCACCTCCTACTGGCGCGAGAGCTGGGGCTTCTGCCTCGCCCACCGCGACCGCCAACGCCTGGCGGCGGGGGAGTACGAGGTGTCCGTCGACGCCACCCTCGAGCCGGGGGCCCTCACCTACGGCGAGTGCTTCCTCCCTGGGGAGGGCGAGGCGGAGGTGCTGCTCTCCTGCCACGTCTGCCACCCGGCCCTCGCCAACGACAACCTCTCCGGGATCGCGCTGGCGACCTTCCTCGGCGAGCGGCTGGCGGCGGCACCGCGGCGGCTCGGCGTGCGCCTCCTCTTCGTGCCCGGGACGATCGGCGCCATCGCCTGGCTGGCGCGCAACGAAGAGCGGTTGGGACGCATCGCCCACGGCCTGGTGATCGCCAACGTCGGCGACCCCGGCGGCTTCCACTACAAGCGCAGCCGCCGCGGCGACGCCATCATCGACCGCGCGGTGCCGCGGGCGCTCGCCGACCTCGGCGAGCCTCTCGCCGTCGAGCCCTTCGTTCCCTTCGGCTACGACGAACGGCAGTACTGCTCGCCGGGCTTCGACCTGCCGGTGGGATCGCTCACCCGCACGCCGTGGGGGCGCTACCCGCAGTACCACACCTCGGCCGACGACCTGACGCTGGTGCGCCCCGAGGCGCTCGCCGGCTCGCTGCGCGCCTACCTGGCCGTGCTCGCCCTGCTGGAGGGCAACCGTCGCTACCGCAACCTGGCGCCGAAGGGGGAGCCGCAGCTCGGGCGGCGCGGGCTCTACGGCAGTCTCGGCGGCGCGACAGCAGGCCGCGAGCGCGAGCTGGCGCTGCTGTGGGTGCTCAACCAGTCCGATGGCGACCACGACCTGCTGGCGATCGCCGAGCGGGCGGGGATGCCGTTCGCGGCGATCGCGGAGGTGGCCGAGGCGCTGGTGGGCGCGGGGCTGCTGGCGGCGGTCGACTAGGCGGGAGCAGAACACCCGCCTGGGGCGGAGGTCGTCATCGCGAGCGGAGCGCAGCGATCCCGACGCTCCGGCGTCGAGATTGCTTCGTCGCTGCGCTCCTCGCAATGACGAGGTCGCGCCGGGGACGAGATTGCTTCTCGCTGCGCTCCTCGCAATGACGAGGTCCCGCCGGGGACGAGCCGAGCGCGGTGACGGCACGGCAGCGGTGCCGCGACAGTGTGGCCGCCGGGGATTGCCTCGCGGCGGCGTTGCAAGTAGCCTCCTGCCGCTACACCGGCTCCTTTCTCGCGTCCGCCTACCGTTCGCGGGCCACACCAACGCCTTCGGCGCCAGGAGGTCCCCATGGTTCGCGCCTCGCGTCTTACCTGCCTCGTGCTTGCTTCGGCGCTTCTCTCGGCCGGCCTCGCTCCCGCCAGTCTGGCGCCGGGCAAGCCGGCGGCAGACTTCGACGACTGCGAGTCGGGCTTCCTCGCCGCCATCGGCGCCGACGCCTACCAGTTCTCGCCCGAGCATCGCGGCGACCTCGGCTCGGTGCGGCTCTTCGCCGTGCTCTCGTACCAGCGTGCCGCGGTGGCGGGCGACTGGGGGCGCGCCCTCTGGCGCCTGCAGGTCCGCTCCGCCAGGCGCGTCGTCTACGAGGCGCGCGGCGAGGCGCGGCTCGAGGACGCCCGTGGCATGGCGCTGGCCGAGGACACCTGGGACGGTCGCGACCGCAACGGGGCGGTGCTGCCGAGCGGACGCTACCTCTACACCTTCGAAGCTCGCTTCGTGCCGGACCGGGTGAAGGCGGCGGCGCGCAGCTACGAGGAGCTGGCCGAGGTGGCCGGGGTCACCGAGGCCTACGCTTCCACCGACGAGGTGATCCTCGACCACCACCTGACCCCGCAGCGCGCGGTGCGGCTGCGGGCGAGCGCCAAGGCCACCACCTGCCAGGTTCAGCGGCACACGCCGCTCGAGGCGGGCTTCCCGTACAACTTCTACTACGGCTCCAC
>DASYUP010000084.1:0-18707 GCA_036001185.1 Thermoanaerobaculia bacterium | reverse complement strand
GGAGCGCCGGCTGATCAACGACCTGCAGGTCTTCGGCTTCGATCGCGACCACCAGCTCGAGCACCGGCTGTTCGCCACCGAGGCGCGCTGGAACGGGTGGCGCTGGGTGCTCGACCGCGGGTGGGCGCGCTCGTTCCAGGGGCCGACGGAGGTGAGCTTCCGCCACTTCGACCAGCCGGTGCTGTCGCCCTATCGCGAGCCACCCGACTACTTCGCCTCCGAGGTCAAGCGGCCGGAGCAGATGCACTACGGCGAGCTGCGCCGCTACATCGGCGAGCTGCAGCAGAGCGGCCAGTCGGTGCCCGAGCTCGAGGTCGAGCTCTACGACAAGATCGCCCTGCCGGCGATCTCCCTCATCATGGCCCTGGTGGCCCTGCCCTTCGCCTTCCGGCTGGGCCGCCGCGGAGCGCTCTACGGCATCGGCCTCTCGCTCGTGTTGGGAATGGTGCTGCTCGGGGTCTTCGCCTTCTTCTCCGAGCTCGGCAAGGCCGGGGCGTTGCCGCCGCCGGTCGCCGTGTGGGCGCCGAGCATGATCTTCGCCGCCCTCTCGGTGTACCTGTTCCTCGGCGTGCGAACCTAGCGACGCACCTTACAACGTCGTGTGGTAGCGGCGGCTGCCGGGGTGACTCTCGAGCATGCCGTAGAACAGCGTCGACAGGGCGTGCAACGTGGCCGTGGCGACGGCCGAACGGCGCGTCTCCATGCCGCCGGTGAGCGAGGCGATCATGCCGCCGCTGCGCCGCCTGCCGGGCATGGTGACCGGCGCCACGTCGGGCGACTGGCCGTCGATGATGCCGTCGGGGAGCTGGATCGAGCCGCTTCCCCCCCAGGCCTCCCCCACTGGAGCGCGGATGACCGCCCAGCTGCGCACGAAGTAGTGCGACTTGCCGTCGATCTCGACGCTGTGGAGGCCTCCCTCGCTGGCGACGTAAAAATGGTAGGCATTGCCCAGCGAGCTCTCCATCGCCTCCGTCTCGCGGCGGGCGGCCGAGATGGCCTCCTCGTCGCTGATCGGCAGGCAGGGCTGCACCTCGACCTCGGCGTGGGGCACGATCACGACCGGGATGTTGCGATGCAGCCCCTCGTGGAAGTAACGCAGGAAGCCATCGCGGACGCCCAGCAGCTTGTGGGAGGCCGCGCTGCCAACCGCGATCTCGATGCCGGTTTGGAAGCGTTCCCAGAACGCCCTAAGATCTGCCGCCATGATTGTTAGCCGCCAAAACCGAAAGCTGAAGGATATTCGGCGGCTGCGAAGATGTAAAGGCGACAAGGCTTTGCTCGAAGGGCCGCACCTGGTCGGCGAGGCGATCGCCGCCGGGTTGCCGCTGGAGACCCTGCTGGTGACGCCTGAGCTGGCCGCTACCGCCGGCGGGCGTTTTCTCGTCGCTGGCGCCGGCGGCGAGGTCGAGGAGATCGCGGCTCCCCTCCTCGCCGGCCTGATGGACGCCGACACCCCTCAGGGTGCCCTGGCGATCGTCCACCTGCCCCGCCGCGGGGCCGACGCCCTCCCGCGGACGGCGGGCGGCCACTACCTGTTCGTCGACGGGGTCCAGGATCCCGGCAACCTGGGCGCCCTGGCGCGAGTCGCCGAGGCGGCCGGGGCCGCCGGCCTCGCGTGCGCCCCGGGTACGGCGCACCCCAACCACCCGCGGGCCCTACGGGCCTCGGCCGGCAGCCTGCTGCGGCTGCCGGTGGCGTGGGAGGTCGGCCCGGCCGAAGTCGACGACCGCCTGACCGGGCTGCGGCCGCGCTGGGTGGCGCTGGTCGCCCATGGCGGCCGCGACCTCTACACCGAGGCTCTCGAGGGGACGCTGGTGCTCGCCCTCGGCGCCGAGGGTGGCGGGCTGTCGCCGGCAGCGCGGGCGCGCGCCGACCTCGCGCTCGAGATCCCCATCGCCCCGCCGGTCGAGTCGCTGAACGTGGCCACGGCCGCTGCCGTGGTGCTGTTCGAGCTCCGCCGGCGCGCCGCCCTCAGCTCCCCTTCGCTTCCTTGACGGCCGCGGTGAGCGCCGGCAGCACCTCGTGCAGGTCGCCGACGATGCCGTAGCGAGCCACCGCGAAGATGGGAGCGTTGGGGTCCTTGTTGATGGCGACGATGCAGGCGGCGCCCTTCATTCCCACCAGGTGCTGGATGGCGCCCGAGATGCCGGCGGCGATGTAGAGCTTGGGCGCCACCGTCTGGCCGGAGGAGCCGATCTGGCGGTCGCGGGCCAGCCAGCCGTTGTCGATCACCGGCCGGCTGGCGCCGATCTCGGCGCCCAGCGCGCGCGCCAGCTCCTCGATCACCCCCATCTTGTCGGCGCCGCCGACGCCGCGCCCGGCGGCGACGATGATCTCCGCCTTGGAGAGATCCACCTCATCCTTGGCTGCCGACTCGATCCCCAGGATCTCACGGTCGGGGACGAAGCCGGCGAGCCCGTCGAGCGGCAGCGCCTCCACCGCGCCGCTGCCGGCCCGCAGGCGGTCGGCGGCGATCGCCCCGGGCTGGATGCTGGCGAGCACCGGCGAGCCGCTCGCCGACTTCACCCGCACGTCCGCCTGCAGCTTGCCACCGAGCACCGGCCGGGTCCACAGCACCGTTCCCTCGGCGAGCCGGAAGCCGGCCACCGCCGGCACGATGGCGCCGTCGACCTGCTGGGCCAGCCGCGGGAAGTACTCCATCGACTGATAGGTGTGGGGAAAGAGCACGTAGCTCGGCGCCTGCTGCCGGATCGCCGGCGCCAGCGCCGCCACGTAGGCGCCCGGGGTGTAGGTCTCCAGCGCCGGATGGTCGCCGCACAGCACGCGCTCCACCGCCATCTCGCCGGCGAGGCGATCGGCGAGCGGACGCCCGCCGGCGCCCAACACCACGACGTCGACCGCCGCATCGACTTGCGACGCCAGCTCCTGCGCCGCCGCCACCGTCTCGCGCGACTGGCGATTGAGCTCGCCGCCACGCTGCTGCAGGACCGCCCAGACCTTGCGCGCGGCCATCACAGGATCCTCACTTCGTTGCGCAGCTTCTCCACCAGGGCCTTGGCCGCAGTCGCCGCGTCGCCGGGCAGGATCTGCGCCCCGGCGCCGCTCTGCGGCGAGCGCACCGCCACCAGCTCGACGGCCGCCCCCTCCTTCCCCACCGCCCGCGGGTCGAGGCCCAGGTCCTCCGGGCTCGCCTCGCTGAGCGGCTTCTTCTTCGCCGCCATGATCCCCTTGAGCGAGGCGTAGCGCGGATGGTTGATCCCCGCCTGCACTTCGATCACCGCCGGCAGCTGCAGGCGCAGCAGCTCGTTCTTGCCGCTCTCCATCTCGCGCACCACCCGGCAGCTCCTGCCCCCCTCTTCGAGGGCGAAGCCCATCACCAGCCAGGCGTGTGGCCAGCCGAGGGCGGCGGCCAGCACCGAGCCGGTGGCGCCGTAGCCGAGGTCGTCGGACTGCGAGCCGGTGAAGACGAGATCGCACTGCTCGCGCGCCACCGCCGCCGCCAGGGCGCGGCCGTTGCTGATCGGGTCGCCCCCCTGGAAAGCGGCGTGCGACAGATGCACGGCGCGCGCAGCCCCCAGCGCCAGCGCCTTGCGCAGCGCCTCGGCAGCCCGCGCCGGCCCGATGGTGAAAACCACCACCTCGCCGCCGGCCTTCTCGGCCAGCGCGATCCCCTCCTCGAGGGCGTATTCGTCGCTCTCGTTGATGACGAAGGGGAGGTCCTCCTCGACGATCCAGCTGCCGTCCGGTCGCACCCGCAGCCGGGCCTCGGTGTCGGGGACTTGCTTGATGCAGACGGCGATGCGCATCCGGTGTCTCCTTGCCCGGACCGGGGTCCACTCCGGCGAGCGGCCCGGCACGCTATCACGCGCCTGCGCGGGCTCGCCCACCGGGCAGCTGGGCCGGGCGGGTGGCGGCGCCGCCCGGTTGTGTTACCTTCTCGCACCGCCATGACCACCGGTGCTGCCACTTCCACTGCCCTGCCGGCGAGCCTCTTCGCCAGCGTGGCCCAGCTGTCGATCGGCGGCCACGAGGGGATCTTCGACCTCTTCCTCGCCGCCGGCCTGATGGGCAAGGCGGTGTTCGCCATCCTTGCCCTCTTCTCCCTCGCCTCCTGGACGATCATGATCGGCAAGTACTTCCAGCTGACGCGCAGCAACCTGCACACCAAGAAGTTTCTCGACACCTTTCGGCGCAGCAGGAAGTTCAGCGAGGTCAACGCCGCCACCGGCCGCCACGTCGCCTCGCCGATGGTGGGCCTCTTCCAGGCCGGCTACGTGGAGATCGACGCCCAGGTGAAAGCGCGGCGCGAGGAGGAGAGCAGCGGCGGCCAGAAGTACCGCATCAAGTCCCTGGCCGGCGTCGAGCGCAGCCTGCGGCGGGCGCTCGCCATCGAGCTGCAGCTGCTCGCCAAAGGCACGCCCTTCCTCGCCACCACCGCCGCCGCCTGCCCTTTCATCGGCCTGTTCGGCACCGTCTGGGGGATCATGCGCGCGTTCAGCGACATCGGCACCACCGGCTCGACCTCCATCGTCGCCGTCGCCCCCGGTATCGCCGAGTCGCTGATCAACACCGCCGCCGGCCTCGCCGCCGCCATTCCGGCCCTCGTCGGCTACAACTACTTCGGCGCCCGCCTGCGCGGCCTGCGCACCGAGATGGAAGACTTCATCCTCGAGTTCCTCAACCTCACGGAGCGGAACTTCACCTGAGACGGTGGCCGTGAAATCCCCCCGCGGCAGCGAAATCCGCTCGCGGCATCTAAACTAGGGGCCATGGCGCTCCACGTCGGCGGCGGCTCCGACCCGGACGAACCGATCCTCTCGGAGATCAACGTCACGCCGCTGGTCGACGTGATGCTGGTGCTGCTGGTCATCTTCATGATCACCGCGCCGATGCTGCACCAGGGGATCGAGGTGGCGCTGCCGCGCGCCGATGCCAAGAACCTGCGGATGCGGGTCGAAGATCCGCTGGTGGTCTCCATCAACCGCAACGGCATCGTCTTCCTCGGCACCACGCCGATCCATCCCTCGCAGCTGGTCGAGCGCCTCACGCCGGTGCTCGAGGCGCGGCGCGACAAGTCGGTCTTCCTCAAGGGGGATCGCGACGTTCCCTACGGCGCGGTGATCGAGGTCCTCGATACCCTGCGCAAGGGCGGGATCGAAGACATCGGCATGATCACCCAGCCGCAGGGCGGCACCCGCCGCCGCCGCGGAGGGCCATGAGCCCAGGGGCGGGCGGCGACAGGTCCACCGGGATGCCCTCCCGCGGGCCACGAACGCCGACACCAACCGGCTCGGCACGCACGGCGACCCGGCGCCCCGACGAGCTGGCCGCCGAGACCCTCGATCGCATCCTCGACCAACGCCGCGCCCGTACCGCCTCCAACCGGCTCGGCGGCACCGGCGCGGCCCTGCTGCACGTCGCCGTCATCGCCGGCGTGATCCTCGGGCCGCGCCTGTTCGCCAGCCCCCCGCGGCACGTGGAGTTCGTTCCCGTCCAGCTGGTGCCGGCGCCGGCCCGCGGGGTGGTCAACCCGGCGCGCCCGCGGACGCCGCCGGCGCGCGCCACCGCCACGCCGCCGACGCCTCCCGAGCCGCAACCGGAAGCGAGCGCCGCGCCGGCTCCCACCGAGCCGCCGCCGCCCGATCCGGCGCCGCCCGACAAACCCCAGCGGCCGAGCATCGCGCCCTCCGCGGCGCCGGCGGCCAATCCGCCAGCGGCGCCGGCTACCGGCCCTCCAGGTCGCGAGGGCGCGCCGACCGGCAACCCAGAGTCGCCGTTCACCGCTACCGTCGGCGGGGTCGACAACCCCACCTTCACCTACGGCTACTACCTCGATCGCATGCTGCTACTGATCCGCTCGCAGTGGACGCGGCCGGCGCTCGGCAGCGGGGTCGAGGCGATGGTGCACTTCCGCATCCTGCGCGACGGCACCGTCGAAGCGGTCGAGCTCGTCAACTCCTCGGGCTACAATTCCTTCGACCTTGCCGCGCTGCGCGCCGTGCAGTCGGCGGCGCCACTTCCCCCCCTGCCTCGGAGCTATCGTGAAGGGGAGCTGGGCGTCAATCTGATCTTCCGCTGAGGGCCGGTCCACCGCATGAAGAAAGCGCAGCGCTCCATCCGCCCGCTCCACCGTGGAGCGGCGCTCGTCCTCGCCCTGCTCCCCCTCGCCGCCGCCGCCATCGTCGCCGCCCAGGCGCCCCCCGCCCCGCTGCCCTCTCCCGCACCCCCTGCTGCCTCCGCGCCGGGCGCCGGGCCGGAGGTGACCCTCGAGCTGCGCCCCGGCCAGGAGGCCCAGCTCAAGCTGGCGATGCCGGCGTTCAAGGTCCGCGGCGCCCTCTCGGCCAACGCCCAGAAGGCGGCGGCGGCGCTCGAACAGACGGTGCGCGCCGACCTCCAGCACACCGGCATCTTCGTCATCCAGGGCCCGGCCGAGCTCGCCGCGGCGCAGCTCACCGGCGACCCGGCGCACGACTTCGAGCAGTACCGCGCGCTCGGCAACGAGGTGCTGCTGCTCGGCGAGGTGTACGAGGAAGGCGGCCGCCTCGCCCTCGAGGGGCGCGTCACCGACCTCAAGAGCGGCCAGTCGATCCTCGGCAAGCGCTACCGCGGCGGCTTCGAGCTGGCGCGGCGGATGGCGCACTCCTTCGCCGACGAGGTGGTCCTCTACTTCACCGGCCGGCGCGGCATCGCGCTCACCTCGCTCGCCTTCTACTCCGACCGCACGGGGTTCAAGGAGATCTACCTGATGGACTACGACGGCTTCGACCAGCGGGCCATCACCGGCCACAAGTCGATCTCGATGTCGCCCGACTGGAGCCCCACCGGCGACGCCATCGCCTACGTCTCCTTCTTCGACGGCAAGCCCGGCATCTACATGGTCGACCTCAACAGCGGGCTCAAAAAACCGATGGTGACCGACGGTGCCTTCAACGCCTCGCCAGGCTTCTCCCCGGATGGCAAGCGCATCGCCTTCGCGCGCTCGCTGGCGGGCAACACCGAGATCTTCGTCGCCAACCGCGACGGCACTGACGCCAAGCGGCTCACCTACTCGCCGGGCATCGACACCGATCCGGCGTGGAGCCCGACCGGCGCGCAGATCGCCTTCACCTCCAGTCGCTCCGGCTCGCCGAACGTCTACGTCATGGATGCCGAGGGCACCAATCTGCGGCGGGTCAGCTTCGGCGGCAGCTACAACGACGGCGCGGCATGGAGCCCGGACGGCAAGCAGCTGGCCTACGCCAGCCGCCTGCGCGGCCACGACTTCGACATCGTGGTCACCGACCTCGCCCTGCTCGACAACCGGGTCGTCACCAGCGGGCCGGGAAGTAATGAGTCCCCCACCTGGTCGCCCGACGGTCGGTTCCTCGCCTACGCGGGGGCACTCGGCGGCCACACTCAGATCCGTCTGGTGCCGGTGACTGGCGGTCCCTCCGAGCTGCTGACCGCCGAAGGCAACAACTGGTCGCCCGACTGGTCGGCCAACCCGCCGCAGTGAGCGCCGAGCGTGCCCGCGGCCGTCACCACATCTGCTACGATTTCCCCCATGTTGTAGCTCGTTTTCTGAGCTGATTCTGAGTTGACCTTGTCTATCGAGGAGAATGGCATGACACGGAAAACCGCGGTGGCGTTGCTGATGGTGCTGGCGGTCCTGGCGGTGGGCGCCTGCAAGAAGAAGAATCCCAACACCACACCCGACATGGTGATCAAACCATCGACGGTGGAACCGCAGGCGACCGAGGTGTCGTCGCGTCCCGAGCCGACCATCGGTGGCGATCAGACCCCTGACCCGCTCGCCGGCGATCTGCAGGAAGCCAGCGAATACGCCGCCCGTCAGGGCCTGCTGGGCGACGTTTTCTTCGACTACGACCAGTACGACTTGCGCCAGGATGCCCGCGAGCGGCTGGCGCAGAATGCCAAGTTCCTCACCTCGCACCCGGAGTTCATCCTCACCATCGAGGGGCACGCCGACGAGCGCGGCACCAACGACTACAACCTCGCCCTCGGCGAGCGGCGCGCCAACGCCGCCAAGGAATACCTGGCGACGCTGGGCGTCGGCGCCGACCGCCTGCGGACGGTGAGCTACGGTGAAGAGCGTCCCTTCTGCAGCGAGAGCAACGAGGGGTGCTGGTCGCAGAACCGGCGCGCGCACTTCACCATCACCGGCCGTACCAACGTGGGATGAAGCAGCGGCCACTCCTCACGCTCGCCTCCCTGCTGCTGGCCGCGACCGTCGCCGGGGGCTGCGGCTCCAGCCAGCTCGACAACATGGAGCAGCAACTCGCCGACATCCAGCGACAGGTGTTGCAGATCCAGAAGCAGGGAGCGGGCAAGGAGGAGGTGGCTGGCCTGCAGCAACAGACCGGCGAGCAGAATCGCAACCTGCTCAAGGCGCAGGCCGACATCCAGCTCGAGCTGCAGAGCCTGTCGTCGCTGATCGAGCAACTCGAGGGCAAGCTCGAGGACACCAACTACCGCCTCGCCCAGCTGTCGCAGCAGATCGCCGCCACCAACCAGCAGATCAAGGGGATGGGCACGCCACCGCCGCCCAGCGGCGGCAGCAACGGCGGTGGCGGGCCGATCCCGGGCGCTGCCGCCGCCGATCCCGAGACCCTCTACCGCACCGCCTACAACGACTACCTGCGCGGCAACTACGACCTCGCCATTCTCGGCTTCCGACAGTACCTCGAGAGCTTCGGCAACACCGACCTCGCCGACAACGCCTCCTACTGGATCGGCGAATCGTACTACCGGCAGAAGCGCTTCCAGGACGCTATCCGCGAGTTCGACAACGTCATCGGCCAGTACCCCAACAGCGACAAGATCGCCAGCGCGCTGCTGCGCAAGGGCTACGCCTACCTCGAGCTGGGCGAGCAGTCGAAGGGCGTGGTGCAGCTGCAGAACGTCATCCGCAAGTACCCGAAGAGCGACGAGGCAAACCTGGCACGGCAGCAGCTCACCAGCCTCGGCATTGACCCCGGCCAGGCCGGCGGGTAGAATCCGCCGTCCCATCGCGGGCGGCCGCGGCCGTCCGCACACCCACACCCCAGACAGCAAGGTAGGCCATGGCGAACACCAAGTCGGCTGAGAAGCGGATGCGCCAGAGCGCGGAGCGGCGCGAGCGCAACCGGGGCGACCGCTCCACCATGCGCACCGCCATCAAGAAGGTGCGCGGCGCGCTCGCCAGCGGCGACGCGCAGGGGGCGCAGGAAGCCCTGAAGACGGCGGTGCAGGTGATCGACCGCACCAACAAGAAGCACGTCGTCCACCGCAACACCGCCGCGCGCACCAAGTCGCGGCTGGCCAAGGCGGTGCAGAAGGCGGCGCAGAAGTAGGCCGCGCCGAGGGCGCGGCGGCGGTTGAGTGGAGGCGGGCGACGGCCCGCCTCTTTTCGTTGGTCCTAGAAGCCTTCCAGCAGGTCGATGACCACCGTGCGGGCGAAGCGCCCGGCGGCCTCCTCGATGGCGAGCTTCTCGCGGTCGAAGTAGCTCTGCTCGTTGGGATCGACCGGGTAGCTTTCCTTGTAGATGTAGCGATCGTTCTGCCACAGCACCTTGTCGGCGGCGCGGTCCTTGAAGGCCATGCTGGCGGTGATGGTGATCTGGTACTCGGTGGCGCGCCCCTGGTCGTCGAAGGTGAGCGGCGTGGCATCGAAGCCCACCACCTTGCCGGAGAGCACGGCGTCGGCCTGCGCCGCATCGTTGACCACCGTGAAGCGCTTGCGCGTCACCATCTCCTCGGCGAGCGCGCGAGTGAGGATCTGCTCCACCTCGCTGCGCCGCGTGGCGTTCTCCAGCGCCGACAGGTAGACCTTCTGGACGTTGGCGGGGATGTTCACTCCCCTGCCCACCAGCGCGTAGCCGCAGGAGAGCGGCAGGGCGGCGAGCAGCAGCAACAGGCAGCGGGCGGCCGGGCCGCGCCGCGGGGGGGTTCTCACGTCGACTCCTCCTTCGTTGGTGGCATGAGACCCGGCAGGTGCACCGAGCCCCAGACCCGATCGCGCAGGATGACACGCTTGAGGCGAGCAGGAGCTCCCTCCACCTCGATGCGCAGCAGATAGCTGCCGGGCTCGAGCCCGACGAAGGTGCTCTCGCCATGGTCGAGCGCGCGCACGCGGCGGATGCCGCTGCCCTCGAGGACGGCGCGGCCAGCCGTCGCTCCACCCACCGTCACTAGCAGCGCCCCGGAGCGCCTCACGCCATCGTTGCGCCGCACCGTCACCCGCGCCGGCGCCTCGGTGAGCAGATCGATGGGCAGGCGCTGGTCCTGGCGGTCGAGCAGGCGGCCGGGGGCGCTCTCGGGCTCGGGGACGAGGGCCTCGCTGGCGAGCCGCACGTAGGTCGCCGGCACGTAGTGCAGCGCCAGCAGAGGGTCGCTGAAGACCCAGCCGACGTCGTCGTAGCGCACCTCGACCCAGCGATGGAAGCCCGCCGGGATGGCGCCGGCCGCGGGAGCGACCAGGAAGCCCGGCACCTCGCGGGCTGGGATGTCGAGCGCTTTGAGCAGCGCCACCGTCAGCCGCGCCACTCCCGTGCAGTAGCCACGCCGGCGCGCCAGCACCGCGAGAGCATTCTGCGACTCGTGGCGGTCGAGGTCATAGGCGACGTTGCGGGTAACCCAGACCAGCACCCGCGTCACCGCCTCGTAGCGGGTTCGCGAGCCCGTGGCCACGCCACGCGCGAGCACCGCCAGCGGATCGGCGGCGGGCGACGACGGCAGGCTGAACGGCTGGCGACTGCGCAGCGGCGCCAGGCTCACCTCGACGGTGGCGACGCCGCCGCTCACCTGCAGGCGGTAGCCGGCATTCTGGTAGCTCTCCACCAGCCCCGCCGCCGGCAGCTGCAGGCGCACGCGGTCGCTGCCGGCGAGCGCCAGGGCCTGCGGGCGCGCCGCCGCGGCGAAGGCCAACGGGAGGATCACCGCCAGCGCGAGCGCCGCGGCGAAGCGCCTTTCCGGCTGCACCGGCCTCACGTCATCGATCCCGGGAAGTGGTGGCTGCGCAGCAGGCCGTCGAGCAGCCCGTTGACGAAACGACCTGACTGCTCGCTGCCGAAGCGTTTGGCGAGCTCGATGGCCTCGTCGAGCACCACCAGCTTGGGAACGTCCGCCTCGTAGAGCAGCTCGTAGACCGCCAGGCGTAGGACGTTGCGGTCGACCGCCGACATGCGCTCCAGGCGCCAGTGCTCGGCCTGCTCGCGGATGAGCTCGTCGAGCTCCGCGAGGTGCGCCGAGGCACCTTCCACCAGCCGCCGGGCGTAGGCGAGCGCCTCGCGCATCTGCTCCGGCTGCCCCGAGATCGCCACCAGGGTGTCGCCGAGCGGCTCGTCGCGCACCGCCTCGAGCAGGTCCACGGGGTTGAAATGATGCAGCACCTGCGGCGTCGTCGCCCCGCCGAGCTCCTGCTGGTAGAGCATCTGCAGCGCCATCTCGCGGCCGGCGCGTCGCTTGCTCGCCGACCGCGTGCGCATCTCGCCGGCGCCGGCCCGGCGACTCACGTGCCCTCCCGCATGTTCGTCTCGAATCCCGGTCAATCGGCGGCGGTGAGCCGCGAGCGGAGGTCGGCCATCTCGAGGGCGGCGAGGGCGGCCTCCCACCCCTTGTTGCCGGCCTTGCCGCCGGCGCGGGCGGCGGCCTGCTCGACGGTGTCGCAGGTCAGCAGGCCGAAGGCCACCGGGATGCCGTAGCGCTCCATGACGCGCGCCACTCCGCGGCTGCTCTCGCGGCAGATGTAGTCGAAGTGGGGGGTGTCGCCCCGCAGCACCACCCCCAGCGCTACCAGGGCGTGGAACCGGCCGCTGGCGGCCAGCCATTCGAGCGCCACCGGCAGCTCCCAGGCGCCCGGCACCCGCACCACCTCCACCCCCTCCGGCGCCGTGCCGTGGCGCTGCAGGCAATCGACGGCCCCGGCGAGCAGCTGGTCGACCAGCGTGCCGTTGAAGCGCGCCGCCGCCAGGCCGAAGCGCCGACCGTCGCCGCTGAGGGTTCCTTCGATCACTCGGGGGTCGCCCATGGTTGGTTCCGACGCCAGCCAGTATAACCGCCCGCTGTCGCTGCGCGGCGGCCGCGCCACTCAGAGCCCGTGAAAGATTCGGCCGTCGAGGCACCTCGTCGCTACGCTCCTCGGCGCTGAGCCCGCCACGCGCACGGTCGTGCGCGCTCTGGGCTCAGCGTTGCAGCAGCAGGTGCCGCAGGAAGTGGCCGTAGGCCGGCGCCAGCAACGTCTTGAGCAGCAGGTCGGCGGCGATGCCGGCGGCGGCGAGCGCCATCAGCCGGTGCTCGCGCCGGCCGAAGGGCCACGGCTCGCGCAGCAGCAGCGGGCGCGCGAAGAGGGAACCCAGCAGCACGAAGCTCATCACCCGGATGACCGACCAGGGCACCCAGGCGGCGAGGCTGCCGGCTACCGGGTGGCTGCTGCTGAGCCCGAACTGGCCGACGAAGTAGCTCATGTAGGCCATCAGCAGGGCACCGAGCACCAGCCCGACGTAGCCACCGCTGGCGAGGGTCAGCAGCAGGAAGGCGGCGAGGTGCACCAGGTGCTCGGGGAGGAAGCGGCTGGGCGTCGTCTCCTGGCCGGCGCCGGTGAGGATCCAGTCGAACATCTCACGCCGGTACTCGGAGCCGTGGAGGATGCCCTGCTCGGCGCCTCCCGGGCGAACGTGGACCAGCCAGATGACGCCCAGGCTCAGGAGGGCGGCCCACACCATTCCCAGCGCCCAGGCGGCGGCATAGCGCCCCTCGCGAACGCGCTGGGCGAAGGCGGGATAGATGGTGAGGGGAGCCGCCAGGGGGAACAGCCAGCGACCGCCGGGCAACATCACCAGCCAGGGCAGCAGGGGCGTGATCACCACCCACGAGGGCCCGGGGACTGCCGAGGCCGCGGCGGCATCGGCCGCCGTCGCCTCGTCGGAACGGGGGGAGCCCTCGCTCGAGCTCAAGCCGTCAGCAGTCTCGACGGAAGGAAATGGTCGGGACGGTGAGATTTGAACTCACGACCACCTGAACCCCATTCAGGTACGCTACCAGGCTGCGCCACGTCCCGATTTTCCGGCCTAAATTCCGGCCTAGCTCTTGCCTAACGGGGGGCCTCCGAGGTGGGCCTACTCGAGGAGCCGGAGGATCTCGCGCGCCTGGGCCAGTGCCTCGCGCACCCCCGAGCGCAATCTTTCTACCTGCTGCCCCGCCCCGGTGTCAAGAACGGCGGGCGTCGGCGCCGGTGCCTCGCCGTCGTCGTTCGCCGCCGTCTCGTGGGCAGGTTCGGAGGGCCCGTCACCATCCTCCGCCAGCGGCGGCACCCCCTCGGCGGCGAGCTCGGAGTCGAGCTTCTTCTTCGCTCCGGCGATGGTGTATCCCTCCTCGTAGAGGAGCTGCTTGATGCGCTGGATGAGACGCAGCTCCTCCTCGGAGTAGACCCGCTGCCCGGCCTTGCTCTTGCGCGGGTTGAGCACCGGGAACTCGGTCTCCCAGTAGCGCAGGACATAGGGCTGGATGTCGAGCTGCTTGCAGGCCTCACCGATGCGGTAGAAGAGCTTCCGCGCCACGGCCGGCTAGCGGCTCCGCCGCCCTGATCGTTCGCCTCGCGGGCGGATGGGTTCCACTTGGTGGCGCATCAGCTTGGAGGGACGGAATTGCAGCCCCCGGTGGGGCGGGATGAAGAGCGGCTGCCCGTCGGCGGGGTTGATGCCCGCCCGCCCGGCGCGTGCCACCACCTCGAAGACGCCGAAGTTCTGGATGCGCACCGGGCGGCCGCCGATCAGCGCCAGCTTCATGGCGCCAAAGATCTGGTCCACCACCTCGGCGGCCTCCTGCTTGGTCAGCGCTCCATGGCGGTCGTAGACGGCATCGACCAGGAACGCCTTGGTCCTGCCGCGCTCGCGAGGTCCGTCCACGCTACCCCCCGAATCCCAGCGATCATACGAGAACGGGAACATTGCTGAAAGTACCACATCAAAAGGAAAGCGTGAACTATCCACGGCTTGCGCCCGCTTTGCCTCGGTCGCCACGGCGGCGCACCACCAGCCGCACGGGCACCCCGGCGAGCCCCAGCGCCTCGCGCACGCGGTTGGCAAGGTAGCGCCGGTAGGGGTCGTTGCGTGGCAGGGTGCGGTTGGCAAACAGCATGAAGGTCGGCGGCCCCTCCCCCACCTGGGTGGCGTAGTAGAGCTTCCACTCGCGGCCGTCGCGGCTGGGGGGCGCATGCGCGCGGACCGCCTGCTCGAAGAGCCGGTTCACCTCGCCGGTGCCGAGGCGGGCGTGGAACCCCGCCAGGGCTACAGCCACCTGCGGCAGCAGCTTGGTGACGCCGCGGCCGCTGGTCGCCGAGAGGTTCACCCGCGGCGGGTCGGCCAGCAGCTCCTGCAACCGCGGCCACTGCTCCTCGAGCCGGCGGCGCCCCTCGGCGTCGAGCAGGTCCCACTTGTTGATCACCACCACGGCGGCGCGCCCGAGCTCCCAGATGGTGCCGCCGATGGCGAGATCGCCGCTGGTGATCCCCTGGCTGGCGTCGATCAGCAGCAGCACCACCTCGGCCCGCTCGATCTGCCGCCGGGCCATCATCACCGCCAGCTCCTCGGGCGCGCCGCTCGCCTGGGCGCGCCGCCTGATGCCCGCGGTGTCGATCAGCAGGTAGGGCTTGCCCTCGTGCTCGATCATGGTGTCGATGGGATCGCGGGTGGTGCCGGCCAGCGGCGACACCAGCACCCGGGTCTCCCCCACCAGCCGGTTGAGCAGCGACGACTTGCCGACGTTCGGGCGGCCGACGATGGCGATCGGCGGCGCCACCGGCGGCGGCGGTGCCGCCACGGCGGCGACTCTGGCGGCAAGTGCCTCGCGCAGCTCCGCGATACCTGCGCCATGCTCGGCCGAGACCAGGTGGACGTCAGGGATCCCCAGCTCCCAGAACTCGCCCTGCCCCTCGCGGGCGGCGCGCGTGTCGGCCTTGTTGACCACCAGCAGCACCTGCTTGCCATACGGGCGCAGCGCCTCCCAGACGGCGCGGTCGGCCCCCAGCAGACCTTCCCTGCCGTCCACCACCAGCAGCAGCAGGTCGCTCTCCTCGACCGCCAGGAAGACCTGCCGCGACAGCCCGAGGGCATCGCCGGCGAGCGCCAGCCCGCCGGTGTCGACGAGCTCGATGCGATGGCCGTCGGCGATCTCAGCGCTGCCGACGATGCGATCGCGCGTCACTCCGGGCTGGTCGTGGACGATGGCCTGCCGCTTGCCGACCAGGCGGTTGAAAAGCGTCGACTTGCCCACGTTCGGGCGGCCGACGATGGCGACGGTGGCGCTCATGGCGCGGCCATCATCGCCCACTCGAAGTGGTTTGACTCACCTGGGGGGGTCCCTTACAATCCGCCCGGCCGCGAAAGTGGCGGAACTGGTAGACGCGCAGCGCTCAGGACGCTGTGGCCGCAAGGCCGTGGGGGTTCGAGTCCCCCCTTTCGCATTCCCTGGTTGCAATCCACCCCTCTCCCCCCGACCCCCTGCCCCTCTCTCTTCAGAAGAGAGGGCAGGGGGCGCCACCACCCGCCCCTCTGCTTTCCAGCGAAAGACCTCAGGAGGGGGTGCGCTGCAGTGCGAGCAGCAGCTCGGCCTCGACCACCGTCTCGGTTCCGCGGCGCAGCTCCACCCTTGCCTTGACCAGCGTCCCCAGGCGGCCGAGTAGCGCGGCACTGACCTGCAGCTGGTCGCCCGGGCGTAGCGGGCCATGCCAGCACACGTTCTCCACGCCGGCGAGCAGGCCCTGGCGCGGGCCGTCGCCTCCAGCCTCCGGCGGCCCCGGCAGGGCGACGAGCGCCGCCTGGGCCAGCATCTCCACCGCCAGCATGGGCGGCAGCTCGGCGGCGCCGCGCAGCGCCGCGGCGTTGGTGGTGATCTCGATGCGCACCGCGCCGGCCGCGTCGCTGTCGAGGAGACGGAACGGATAGCCGTGCGGAAGCGTCGCGCGGCTCCTCTGCCAGCCGCGCCGGGCCTCAGGCGCTTCGCTTGGCGGCCACGAAGTCGGCGAGCGCGTTGACCGAGGAGAGTGCCTGGGCACCCATCTCCTCGTCCTCGATCTTCACCCCGAAGGCCTGCTCGATGCCCAGCACCAGCTCGAGGGCGTCGATGGAGTCGAGCCCCAGCCCCTCACCGAACAGCGGCTGCGCGTCGTCGATCGATGACGGATCGACCTCGAGCTTGAGGCGGTCGACGATCAGCTGCTTGATCTCGCTCTTGAGGCCGGTGTTGGGAGGTGAGCTGGCTTGCGCGGTCTCCGTCATGGCGGCGGAATGCTAACACAGGGGGTCGTTGCCGCTGCGCCGTTGCCGGCCGCCGCTCACGCCATGACGAGGCCGCCGTCGATGCGCAAGGTCTGACCGGTGATGTAGCCGGCCGCGTCGGAGGCGAGGAAGGCGACCAGCTCGGCCACTTCCTCGGGGCGCCCGAAGCGCCGCAGCGGAATGCTGTTGACGTACTCCTCGCGCTTGCCCGGCGGCAGCCCGGCGAGCATCTCGGTGTCGACGAAGCCGGGAGCGATGGCGTTGGCCGTCACCTCGTAGGGCGCCACCTCACGCGCGAGCGCCTTGGTGAAGGCGATGAGCCCGGCCTTGGCGGCACTGTAGTGGGTCTGACCGAGCTGGCCGGTCACTCCCGAGAGGCTGGCGATCGACACCACCCTTCCCCAGCGCTCGCGCAGCATTCCCTTGATGAGGGCGCGGGTGAGGCGGTAGGGGCCCTTGAGGTTGACCTCCTGCACCTCGTCCCACGCCCCTTCGGAGAGAAACGGCAGCAACGCGTCGCGGATCAACCCGGCGTTGTGCACCAGCACCTGCACGGTGCCGTGGTCGCCCTCGATCTGCTGCGCCAGCTGCTGCACCGCCTCGCCGTCGCGGAGGTCGAGCCGGAATGCCGTGCCGCCCACTTCGCTGGCCAGCGCCGCCGCCCGCTCGCCGTCGCGGTGGTAGGTGAAGAGCACGCGGCAGCCGCGCGCCGCGAGCGCCCGCACCGAGGCGGCACCAATGCCGCTGCTGGCGCCGGTGACGAGGGCCAGCCGCTCGCTCACGCCGGCGACACCGCCGGCTGCCCGAGCGGCACCGGGAGGGGCATCGGCACGACGTCGGTGAGCTCACCGACAGCCTCGCGGATGCTGCGCCAGGGAAGGGCGTCGAGCAGGCGCCCGAAGGACTCGCGGTAGCCGGCGCGGCCCAGCTCGTGGATCCAGCGAGCGAGGCCGGTGAGCTCACCCGGCACCGGCCGGTTGGCGAGCTCCCAGGGATGCACAACCACGACCGGCAGTCCCCCTTCGGCCCGGTGTGCGCGGGCGGCGCGGGCGATCACCTCCGGCCCCGCCAGGCGGCCCGGCCAGCCGCCGGCAGGCAGTTGCAGCCGGCCGCCGAAGGTGAGCGGCGGCAGCTCGGCGAGCACCTTGCCGTCCGGCCAGTGGAGGCGCGACGCCCGCCGCGGGTTGCTGCGGCGGCCGGAGCCGAGACACGGGGCAAGCGAGCTGTCATAGCGGAAGCCGAGGTCGGCGACCAGGCGCAGTCGCGGGTTGGCCACGTCACGGAGCGACCACTCGGGGGCGCGGTACCCTTCGACCGGCTCGCCGAGGAGGTCCTCGAGCAGCTTCTTGGCCCCCAGGAGCTCGGCGCGGAAGCGGTCCGGGTCGGTGCGGCCCACCCGCAGATGGTGGAGGCCATGGCTCGCCACCTCGTGGCCGGCGGCGGCGATCTCCCGCACCCGGCCGGGCAGCTCGCGCGCCACCTCCCCGAGCACGAAGAAGGTGGCGCGGCAGCGCCGGGCCGCCAGCAGCTCGAGCATGTCGGGAAGGAGCCGGTCGAGCTCGCGCGGCAGCGATGGCCGCCGCTCGGGCTCGACGTAGTCGGGCTCGAGGCAGGTGTGGTACCACTCCTCGACGTCCACCGTCAGCGCGAAGCCGAACGGACCGCCGCTGGGAGTGACCTCTGGAGAGACCCCGCGCGCGGCGGCCTCGGAGCGCTCGGTAGGGAGATGCACCTGACGCGATTCTACTAGGCGGCGCCTACGCCTCGTCGAAAGCCTTGAAATAGATCGACCAGAGCGAGATGCGCACGGTGTCGAGCACCGGCCGGTAGTGGCTGGGGTTGCCCTCGTAGATGACGCGGATCGGTACCTGCGCCAGCCGGGCCCGGCGGTGTGCCGCCTTGATCAGCATCTCGCTCTCCACCGCGTAGCCGCGCGAGGCCATGGGCAGCCGGCGCAGCAGGTCGGCGGCCAGCAACCGGTAGCCCGACTGGCTGTCCTCGATCTGCCAGCCGGTCATCCAGGAGAGGATCTGGGAGCCGATGCGGTTGGTCCAGTAGCGGGCCCGGGGGATGGCGCCGGCGTCACCCATGCGGCTACCGATGAGCAGGTCGCCGCGGCCGGCGTCCCAGGCGGCGAGGAAAGCCGGGATGTCGGCGGGATCGTGCTGGCCATCGCCGTCGAGCAGCAGCACCGCCGCCGGGTCGCCCTCGAGGGCGAGGGCAATGCCATGGAGCAGCGCCTCCCCCTTGCCGCGGTTGGCCGGCAGCCGCGACACCTCGGCGCCCGCCGCCGTCGCCTCGGCGGCGGTGGCGTCGGCGCTGCCGTCGTCGACCACCACCACCCGGGCGAGGTGGCGGCGGACGCCGCTCGCCACCGCCCCGATGGTGGCGGCGCAGTTGTAGGCGGGGATCACCGCGACGACGTCGGCGCGCATGGTGGGCTTCTTGGTCGAGCCTCTGGTGAGGTCCGGTCGAGCGCTGGGCGGCATCCGC
>DASYUP010000083.1:0-5832 GCA_036001185.1 Thermoanaerobaculia bacterium | reverse complement strand
GAAGAACCCGGCCCGAGCTGCCGGCCGGCGTGGCGCCGCTGTTCGGGGCGATGGCGCGGCGGCGGCGCACGCTCGAGGAGCGGCTGCTGGCCCGGCTCGACGCCGCCGGCTGGGAGGAGGTCGTGCTGCCGGTGCTCGACTTCCTGGCGCCCTACGAGCCGTTGCTCGGCGCCGCCGGCCGCGAGCTCTATCGCTTCAGCGATCGCGACGGCGAGACGCTCGCCCTGCGCGCCGACTTCACGCCCATGCTGGCGCGGTTGCTGGCGCCGCGGCTGGCTTCGCTGACGCTGCCGCTGCGCTGCTTCTATCGCGGCGACGTGGTGCGCCGGCGCGAGGCCTCGCTGGGCGGCGAGCGTGAGCTCTACCAACTCGGCGGCGAGCTGGTGGGTGTGCCGGGTTCGGCGGGGGACGCCGAGGCGCTGGGCACCTTCCTGGCGCTGCTGCGCGCCGCCACCGACGCGCCGCTGCGGCTGGTGCTCGGCTGCGCCGGCGCGCTCGACGAGCTGCTGCTCGCCGCCGCCGACCCCGCCGCCCTGGCGCGCGCCGTGTCGCGCCGCGAGCGGGCGGCGGCGCGCGAGGCCTCGCCAGCGTTGCTCGAGGTGGTGGAGGAGGGAATGCCGCGGGACCTCCGGGTGCTCGGGCCGGCGGCGGCGGCGCGAGTGGCCGAGCTCGCCGAGCTGGCGCGGCGAGCGGCCGCCCTGCCCGGCGTCGAGGTGGCCATCGATCTCGCCGAGCTGGCGCCCGGGCGGCATCCGTCGCTCGCCGCCGGGGGCGAGCGGCCCTACTACGACGGTCCGATCTTCCGCGCCTGGGTGGGCGACGACGCCCTGCCGGTGGGCGGCGGTGGACGTTACGACGGCCTGTTCGCCGCCCTCGGCTCGCCGGTCCCGGCGGTGGGCTTCTCGCTCGCCCTCGACCGCCTGCTGGCGCGCGAGCCGGCGCCGGGCGCCGCCGCACCGGCGCCACGGCTGCTGCGGCTCGCCCTGCCCAAGGGGCGCAACCTGCCGGTGGCGCTCGCCGCCCTGCGCGCGGCCGGGCTCGCCCTCGACGGGCTGGACCCGGAAGGGCGCCGGCTCTGGCAGCCGTTCCCCGCCGACGACGTCGAGGTGCTGCTGCTCAAGGACTGGGACCTGCCGCTCTACGTCGAGCGCGGCATCGCCGACGTCGGGGTGGTGGGCAGCGACGTGCTGGGTGAGGTGGATGGCGACCTCGCGGTGCCGCTGCGGCTGCGCGACGGCCGCGCGCGGCTGTCGCTGGTGGGGCCGCCGTCGGGCCTGCCGCCGGCAGGCTCGGCGGTGCGCGTGGCCACCAAGTACCCGCTGACGGCGCGGCGCGCGCTCGCCGGCTTCCCGTGGGCGGCGGAGGTCTGCCGCATCGCCGGCTCGGTCGAGCTGGCGCCGCTGCTCGCCCTTGCCGACCTCGGCTTCGACGTCGTGCAGACCGGCGCCACGCTGCGCGCCCACGGTCTCGCCGAGCTCGCCGTCGTCGACGAGGTCACCCCCTGCCTGGTGGCGAGCCGGGCGGCCTGCCAGCGCTTCCGGCGCCGGCTCAACGGCTGGCTCGAGCGGCTCGAGGCGGCGGCGGTGGCGGTATGAGGAGCGCGCGATGAGCAGGCTGCGGATCGTCGAGGCGACCTCGCGCGAGGGAGAGCGGCTGCTGCAACGCCTGGCGGGGCGTGCCGCCGAGGTGCTCGATGCCCGCACCCGCGCCGGGGCGGCGAAGCTCGTCGAGGCGGTGCGGCGGGGCGGCGACAAGGCCCTGCTGCGCGCCGTCGCCCGGCACGATCGGGTGCGCGTGCGGCGGGTCGCCGAGCTGCGCCTCGCGGGCGAGGCGATCGAGCCCTCGTCGTCGCTGCTGCCGTCGGCCTTCGCCGAGGCGCTCGAGCGCGCACTCGCCGCGGTCGAGCGCTTCCACCGCCCGCAGGTGCGCGACGGCTACCGGCTGGAAGAAGGGGGCATGGTGCTCGAGCACCGGCGCACGCCGCTGCGGCGGGTCGGCATCTACGTGCCGGGTGGCCGCGCCGCCTACCCCTCGACTCTGCTGATGACGGTGGTGCCGGCGCGGCTCGCCGGCGTCGAGCAGATCGTGGTGGCGACGCCGCGGCGCTCGTGGGAAGGCAGCGCGGCGCTGCGCTACACGCTGCAACGTCTCGGCGTCGAGGAGGCGTGGGGGATCGGTGGCGCGCACGCTATCGCCGCCCTCGCCCACGGCACCGAGACGATCGCCGCGGTGGACAAGATCGTCGGCCCAGGCAACGCCTGGGTCGCCGCCGCCAAGCATCTGGTGGCCGGCACGGTGGCGGTGGACGGGCTCGCCGGGCCCACCGAGGTGGTGGTGCTGGCGAGCGGCGACGCGCCCGCCGACCTCGTCGCCGCCGATCTGCTGGCGCAGGCCGAGCACGATCCGCGCGCCGCCGCCCTGCTGGTGACGCCGAGCAAGGACCTGGCAAAGGCGGTGCGCGCCGCGGTGGCGCGCCAGCTCGCCGCGCTGCCCACGGCGGCGGTGGCCGGGGCCGCCTTGCACGACTTCGGTGCCGCCCTGCTGGTCGACGACCTCGAGGCCGGCGCGGCGGTGGTCGATCGCATCGCCCCCGAGCACCTGCAGCTCGTCGGCGCCGAGGCGGAGGCGCTGGCCGCGCGGCCGTTCCCCGCCGGCGCCGTCTTCGTCGGTGCCTCGACGCCCGAGGTTTTCGGCGACTACGTGGCCGGCCCGAGCCACGTGCTCCCCACTTGCGGCACGGCACGCTTCGCCTCGGCGCTCGGTGTCGACGACTTCGTGCGCCGCTCGCACCTGGTGCGTTGCCCGCCGAATCTCGCCGGCCACTGGGCGGCGGCGGCGGTGGTGTGGGCGGAGGCCGAGGGGCTGCCGGCGCACGCCGAGGCGGCGCGGAGGAGGCTGGGGTCATGAGCGGCGGACGACCGATCGACGTCTCGACGCTGGTGCGCGAGGACCTGCGGACGCTCCCCGACTACCCGGCGGCCGAGCCCGGTCCCTGCCGCTGGAAGCTCGACCAGAACGAATCGCCCTGGGAGCCGTCGCGGCGGGTGAAGGAGAGTGCCCTGCGCAGTCTGCTCGCCCAGCCCTGGTCGCGCTACCCCGACCGCGACGGCGCGGCGCTGCGCCGCCGGCTCGGCGAGCTGCACGGCTGGCCGGCCGAGGGCGTGCTGGTTGGCAACGGCTCCAACGAGCTGCTGGCGCTGGCGATCACCGCCTGCGCCGGCCCGGGGAGCGAGGTGGTGGGCGCCGAGCCGACCTTCGCCCTCTACCGCTCGCTGCTCGCCGCCGCCGGTGCGCGCGGCCGCTTCCTGCCGCCGCGCGCCGACCTCGCGCTGCCTCTCGCGGAGCTGCGCGCCGAGGTGGCGCGCGACCCGCGGCGGCCGCTGCTGCTCTGCTCGCCCAACAACCCCACCGGCGCGGCGGCGACGGTTGCCGAGGTGGACGAGCTGCTGCAGGCTCTCGAGGCGCCGCTGCTGCTCGACAACGCTTACGGCGAGCTCTGCTCCCAGGACTACCACCCGCTGCTGGCGCGCCACCGCCACCTGCTGCTCTTTGGCACCCTGTCGAAGGCCTGGGCGCTGGGCGGCGTGCGCGTCGGCTATCTGCTCGCCGACCCCGAGCTGGTGCGGCTGCTGGCAAAGGTGAAGCTGCCTTACAACCTCGGTCGCGCCGCCCTGGCGCTCGCCGAGGCGACGCTCGGCGACCCCGGGGCGGTGGCGCGGCGGGTGGGCGTGCTGCGAGCGCGGCGTGACGGCTGGACCGCGTTGCTGCGCCGGCACGGGCTCGAGGTGCTGCCCTCGGAGGCGAGCTTCGTGCTGGTGCGCTGGGGCGCCGGCGAGGCGGGTGTGCGGCAGGCGGCGGCGCTGCGCGCGGCGCTGCTCCTGGCGGGGATCCGCGTGCGCGACGTCGGTCGCGGGGCCGGGCTTGCCGGCTGCCTGCGCATCACCGTCGGTCCGGGAGGGGCGCTGCGCGCCGCGGCTCGCGCGCTCGCAGCGCTGGAAGCAGAGGCGGTGCGCGCCACCGCCGGGGAGCTCGCGCCATGACGACACGTCGCGCTGCCTTCAGTCGGGAAACCGGCGAGACGCGGGTGCAGATGAGCCTCGCCCTCGATGGCGGCGAGCGCCAGGTGACGGTGCCCGACGGCTTCTTCGCCCACATGCTCGACGCGTTGACCGTGCACGGCGGGCTCGGCCTCGTCGTCGCGGCGACCGGGGACACCGAGGTCGACCTCCACCACACCGTCGAGGACGTCGGCATCGCGCTGGGTGAATGTCTGCGCGAGGCACTGGGTGACCGCGCCGGTCTCGTCCGCTTCGGCCACGCCTACGCGCCGCTCGACGAGGCGCTGGCGCGCGCCGTGGTGGACCTCTCGGGGCGAGGCTTCTTCGCCTGGCGGGGTATTGCCGAGCTGGAATCGGCGTGGGTGACGCACGAGTTTCCGCTCACCCTGGTGGCCGACTTCTTCCAGGCGGTCGCCGACCGCGGCCGGCTCACTCTCCACCTCGACTTGCTCGCCGGGCGCAATCCGCACCACGCCGCCGAGGCCTGCTTCAAGGCGGTGGCGCTGGCGCTGCGCCAGGCGGTCGGCGTGCGGGCCACCGCCGGCGCGGTGCCGAGCACCAAGGGGGTGCTGGGATGAGCGCGCGGCGCAGCGACGGGGTGGTGATCGTCGATCTCGGCACCGGCAACCTCGGCAACCTCGAGCGCGCGCTGGCGATGGCCGGCGGCGCGCCGCGGGTGAGCACCGACCCCGCCGTGGTGGCGGCTGCTCGCTGCCTGGTGCTGCCGGGAGTGGGCGCCTTCCGCCCGGCGCGCGAGCGCCTGCGTGGCCCGCTCGAGGCGGCGCTGCGCGCGGCCCTCGCCTCTGGCGCATCCCTGCTCGGCATCTGCCTCGGTTACCAGCTGCTCTTCGACGGCAGCGACGAAGACGGCGAGACCGACGGCCTCGGGCTGCTGCCCGGGCGCGTGCGGCGACTCGCCGACCTCGTCGACGGCGGGCGGGTGCCGGTGCCGCAAGTGGGGTGGAACCGCGTGACGCGGTTGCGCCCGCACCCGGTGCTCGACGCGATGGCCGGCGCCGCCGCCTACTTCGTCCACTCCTACGCGCCGGAGGAGGTGCCCGAGCCGCTGCGCCTGGCTACCACCTGGCACGGCCGCGAGCTCCTCTCGGCGGCCGCTCGCGGCCGCGTCGTCGGCACGCAGTTCCACCCCGAGCTCAGCGGCGACGCTGGGCAGCGGCTGCTGCGGCGGTTCCTCGAGACCGCGGCTGCCGCGGACACCGGTGGTGACAGCCAGCGACCGGTAGCGACCGCGCCGGCACCGGCGGTCGCCATGGTGGAAGGTGGGCCGGTGCCCTTCGAGCTGTTCCCCGCCCTCGATCTGCGCCAGGGCAAGGTGGTGCGCCTGCTGCGCGGTGACGACGCGCAGCGCACCGTCTACGGCGACGATCCGCTGGCGGTGGCCGCCGCCTTCGCCCGCGCCGGCGCGGGCTGGCTGCACGTCGTCGACCTCGATGCCGCCTTCGGCGAGGCGCCGCAGGAGGCGCTGCTCGGCGCGCTGCTGGCGATGCCGCACCGCCCTCGTGTTCAGCTCGCCGGCGGGCTGCGCTCGGCTGCCGCCATCGAGCGGGCCCTCGCCCTCGGCGCCGAGCGGGCGGTGGTGGGCTCGCTGGCGGTGCGCGAGCCGGCTGCCTTCCGCGCGCTGGCGGCGGCACACCCGGGACGGCTGGTGCCGGCGCTCGACGTCGACGGCGGCCGGGTGCTCGCCGCCGGCTGGCGCGAGCGCGGCCCGCGCTGGGAGGAGGCGGCGGCTGCTCTACGCGGCGTCCCCTGCCCG
>DASYUP010000082.1:0-7375 GCA_036001185.1 Thermoanaerobaculia bacterium | reverse complement strand
GTGGCGAGTCCCCGCCGATCCCCGCCAGCGCCGCGAAGTCGACGTGCATCTGCGGCAGCGGCCGGTACTGCAGGCTCGGCCCGAGTAGCGTCTCGCGGCTGAACTGGCCGCGGTCGGCGGCGGTGTCTTCCCACGCCAGCTTCGCCTCTGCTCCCAGCGAGAACACCTCGTCGCGCACGGTGTAGCTCGAGCCCAGCGTCAGCTCGTAGGCGTTGGTGCCCTCGCCCCCCATCTCGTGCTCGAAGACGAGGTTGGCGCCCCAGTGCAGACGTGGTCGCAGCTGGTCGCCGAGCAAGAGCTTGCCCTCGGCATGGTCCGGGGCGCCGCTCACCTGCACCCATTCGAGATAGAGGGTCGGGTTGCCCCACAGCCTTCCCCAGTCGGCCAGCGCGTGGCGCACCTCGAGCTTCGCTTCTTCGGTGTCGAGGGAGCCGCTGCCTCCGACCTTGTTGGTCACCAGGTAGAGGTCGACCTGGAGGTGGTGGGGGAGGCCGAGCTCGACCTCGTACTGGGACTGGATCTGGCGTGGCTCGCCGTGGCGCTCGAGCTTGGGCACCAGCCAGTACTCGAACTCGAAGTCACCGGAGGGAATGACATACACCCGCGTCTCGCCGAACCGACGGCGCGCCGTCCACCTCGGCTGGCGATAGTCGCCGATGAGCTCCTCGTCGCGCAGGGTCTCCCTACCCACGACGGTCACGGTCTCGCCCACTACCTCCCAGGAGGGAAGGTGGCGCTGCTCGGCAGCCGACTGCTCTTCCTGCGGCGGCGGAGACGGTTGCTGTGCCGGCTGCGCCACGGCGCTTGCAGGATTGGTCTGGGCTGTGGAGACGCCGTCGCCCAGGAACGTCAACGCGATGAGGGCGAGGATCGATTGTCTCGCTCGTTCAGTCATCACGGCACCTTCCATGGATGGGAGGCGGGATGCTATCGCAAAGTGCCCTACTCGCTATGCCATACCATTTGCGACACGGGAGGACCACACATGCAGCACCACCAACGGATTCTCACCCTCACAGTCGCGATCGCCGCCGTCAGCAGTGTCGCGCTCGCACCCACACCCGCCGCCGCCCAGCGCACCACCGTCGAGCTCACTCCCTTCGCCGGCTACCGCTTGGACGGCCAGCTCGACGAGGATGCCGGGCTCTTCAACCGTACGGTCGACGTGGACCAGTCCGAGCTCTACGGGGTGCGGCTGGGGTTCGTGGTGACCGACGCCTTCCAGGTCGAGATCGAGGCACAGCGACAGCCGACGCGGTTTACGCGCGGGGGAGCGCTCTTCGGGCCCAACGGGGACCTGGCCGATGTCGACATCGACTCACTGGAGGTGGGGTTCCTGTTCCAGGGGGGTGATGGGCAGGTGCATCCGTTCGGCGTGTTCGGCATCGGCACCACGCGGCTGTCGCCGGACCTGCCGGGGGTCGATTCGGAGTCGCGGCTGTCGGCGAGCGCCGGCGGCGGAGTGAAGGTGTTCTTGAATCCGCACTTCGGGCTGCGGTTCGAGGGGCGGGTGCACTGGACGGATACGGACGACAGTCAGCATTGGTGGTCGGATCACGACCTGTATCAGAAGGAGGTCACGGCGGGGTTGATCTTCGCGTTCTGACGCTGGGTTGCCGGGCCACGGGCGGGGACAAGCCCCGCCCCTACGCCCGAACGGAGCGCAGGCTCGACGCGCTACAATCCCGCGACTCTTGAGCGATACCACTGCCGCCCCGCCCGCGCCTGGCGCGACCGCCAGCGATGCCGCCGTGCCGCGGCCGCCGGCGTTCCCGGCGCGCGCTCGCGTGCTGCTGCTGCAGGTGCGCGATCAACGCGCGGCGGAGCTGCACGAGCAGCAGTGCTTTCTCGACCGCCTCGGTCTCGCGCCGGAGAGACTGTCGAGCCTCAACGTCGTCGAGCAAGCGATGCCCTCCGCGGACGCGGTCGCGGCCGCCGACCTCGTCGTCCTCGGCGGGGCCGGCGCGCACTCGGCCTATCTCGACTATCCCTTCACCGAGCCCCTCGCCGAGCTCGTCCGTGAGGTGATCGAGCGGGGCAGGCCTTTCTTCGGCGCCTGCTTCGGGCATCAGTTCATGGGGCGCGCGCTCGGTGGGTCCGTCGCGCACGATCCCGCCAACGAGGAGATCGGCACCTTCGACGTCGAGCTGACCCCCGCCGGCATCGTCGATCCGCTCTTTCGCGGCGTCCCTTCCCGCTTCGCCGTGCACCTCGGGCACCACGACCGCATCGACCGCATGCCCGCCAACCTGGTGACGCTCGCCTCCTCGCCGCGCTGCACGCAGCAGGTGGTGCGAGTGGCGGGGAAGCCGGCCTACGGGGCGCAGTTCCACTGCGAGATGACCGAGCAGCACATGCGCGAGCGGGTGCTGATGTACGCCAGTGACTACATGTCAGGGGACGACCCGCTGGCGGAGCTGGCGCGGCGACTCAAGCCGACGCCCTGGGCCGACGTGTTGCTGGCCCGTTTCGCGGCCGAGTTCGTCTGAGGCCGATGGGCTCTCAAACGGGCCCGCGAGCCCTGTGTGGACAAAGGGTTGCGCCCTTTCCGGTGGGTTGAACGCGCTGTGCTAACATCGCCCATCGGTCTCCCGGAACCCAAGCGTAAATGGACACGCCCCCACCGGAGGAAAGCGCCAACGGGCGCAAGAAACGTGGCGTGAACGAGTCGAGCACCGACAGCATCGACCTCCAGCAGTTGCGCGAGTCGAGCGGCCACACGCAGGCGTGGCAGCCGCAGGCGTCACACGAGCGGCGGGCGCAGGGCGCCAGCGAGATCGAGGCAAACGTCATCCTCATCGCCCACCCGGAGAACCGCACGCTGGGGACGCGGTTCCGGCTGCGGCCCGGGTCGGTGATCGAGATCGGGCGCTCGCCGACCTCGGAGATCAGCTTTCCCGAGGTGCTGTCGATCTCGCGCGCCCACGCGCGTCTCGAGCACCAGGGGTCGCTGGTGGTGATCGAGGACCTCGGCAGCACCAACGGCACCTACGTCAACGACCGGCTGATCTCGAAGAGCCAGCAGCTAAGGAGCGGCGACCGCTTCCAGGTGGGCGCCGTGCACTTCAAGTTCCTCCACGAGCGCGACGTCGAGAACGCCTATCACCTGGCGATTTACGACCTGGTGGCGCGCGACGGTCTCACCGAGATCTTCAACCGGCGCAAGTACGACGAGGAGGCCGAGCGCGAGGTGGCGCGGTCGAGCCGCTACTCGCGGCCGCTGGTGCTGGTGATGTTCGACATCGATCACTTCAAGGCGGTCAACGACACCTACGGCCACCTGTGCGGCGACTTCGTGCTCAAGCAGGTGGCGGAGCGCGTGCGCACCGCGCTGCGCGCCGAGCAGGTGTTCGCGCGGGTGGGGGGCGAGGAGTTCGTGGTGCTCTGCCCGGAGACCGGGGCCGAGAACGGGCGGCGGCTGGCCGACAAGCTGCGCGACCGCATCGCCGCCGAGCCGGTGGAGTACGCAGGCTTCCAAGTGCCGGTGACCTGCTCGTTCGGCGTCGCCGAGCTCTCGCCCGACATGAGGGACCACGTGGCCTTCTTCGAGGCCGCCGACCGCGCGCTCTACGAAGCCAAACAGGGCGGCCGCAACATGGTGTGCCTCTTCGCGCCCGCCGCCGACGCCGCGTCGTCCAGCAGCGGCGGGGCCTGAGGCACATCGCCGCCCGCGATGCCCCTGCAAGTCGGCGAGTCCCTCGGTCGCTATCAGCTCGAGCAGCTGGTGGGGCAGGGGGGGATGGCGATCGTCTATCGCGCCGTCGACACGGTGCTGGGGCGCACGGTCGCTGTCAAGGTGATCCGGCCGGCCTTCACCGAGGATCCGCAGTTCCTCGAGCGCTTCCTGCAGGAGGCGCGGGTGGTGGCCAGCCTCGACCACCCCAACATCCTGCCGCTGTACGACTTCGGCGAGGCGCACGGGGCGCCCTACCTGGTGCTGCCGTTCCTCCCCGGGGGCAGCCTCGCCGACCGCATCGCCAGCCAGCCGCAGCCGCTGGCGCTGGTGGCGGCCTGGCTGATCCAGCTCGCCGGCGCCCTCGACGCTGCGCACGCGCGCGGGGTGCTGCACCGCGACGTCAAGCCTGGCAACGTGCTGCTGGGCAAGGACGGCCGGCTCGTGCTCGGCGACTTCGGCATCGCCAAGCTGGCGGAGGCGACGACGCGGCTCACCGCCACCGGCATGGTGGTGGGCACTCCCGTCTACATGGCGCCCGAGCTGGCGCGCGGCGGCGACGCCTCGCCGGCGACCGACCGCTACGCGCTGGCAGTGATGGTCTACGAGCTGATCGCCGGGCGGCCGCCGTTTCTCGGGCAGAACCCGCTGTCGATCCTCCACCAGCAGGTGCACGAGCCGATCCCCAGCGTCAGCGCGCAGCTCCCCGACCTGCCGGTCGGGGTGGATGCGTTCCTCTCGCGGGCGCTGGCCAAGGACCCGGCGGGGCGCCACCGCACGTCGCGGGCGATGGCCGAGGAGCTGGTGGGTTTGCTGTCGTCAGAGCAGCGCACCGAGCTGTCGACGCTGGTGTGGACGGGCGGGACCGAGCTGCCCGGTGGCTCCTCGTCCGAAGCCTCCACGGTCGTCGAGCGCGGCCGCACGATGCGCATGCCGCCGCCCACGGCGCCGACGGTCGGCCGGCGAGTGCAGCCGTCGTCGACGACCGCGGTGACCGAGCTGGCGCCGGCGCGGGGGCGGCGCCTGTCGCCGCTGGTGTGGGTGGTCGCGGCAGTGGTGCTGGCAGCAGTGGCGCTGCTGCTGCTGCGACCCGACCTGCTCGGCGGCCGGCCGCGCGCGACGCCGGAGAACGGCGGCCCGGGCGCGCCGGCCAGTGGCGGGGAGCGGCCGCGGCCGAGCTTGCCACCGCCAGCCATCCTCGCCGCCGCGCCGGCCAACAACAGCAACGCCGCGGCCGCGGCGCCCGTCGCCCCGCCCGCGCAGCCCGGCGGCGCGACGGCGTCGCCGGCGACGCAGCCGACCGCGCCGCCCCCCCTCACCGGCATCGCCGGCATCGACGCCGGCTTCGGCGGCCGCGACATGAAGCGCGACCTCTTCGACCTGCTGCGTCGCCCGACTCGCCGCATGACCGCCGGCGACTTCCAGCGCATCGTCGACGGTACGGAGGCGGAGAAGAACGCCGCCGGCGGCATGCACGAGCGGGTGATGGCGCTGCGCAACTGGGCGCTCGGCGGCCTCGCCTACGTCCAGGGGCGCACGGACGACGCCACGGCCTTGCGGCGCACCCTGATGACGCCCAACGCGCCGTGGGGGGTCGGCTGGCCGGCGCTGGCATTCAACGGCAACCCCTGGGACCTCGCCGCCGTCTACTACGACCCCAAGCGGGAGCTCGACGGGCTGGTGAGACCGCGGCTGCAGACCGGTGACCAGCTCGCGGTGTTTGCCGCCGCCTGGTCGATGCACCTCGACGGCCAGCACGCGGCGGCGATCCGGGCGCTGAGCGACGCGCACCTCGACCCGACGACCATTCCCGAGGGGAAGGGTCGCGTGCTGGTGGCGCAGTTCCTGGCCGCCGAGGCGCTCGAGAGCGGTGACGAGGCGGCGGCGCGCCGCTGGCTGCCCATCGCCGTCGGCGGCGACAACACCCACCTCGCGCGGGCCTTCGTGGTGGAGATGGCGGCGCTCGCCCGCGAGCACCTCGGTGCCGCGCAGGCCATCGCCCTGCGCGACGAGGCGTGCGCCATGGGCGTGCAGCAGCTCTGCGGCGACGGCAAGGCTCCGAGCGGGGTGGTGCCCGGGGCGAAGCCGCCGTTCGTCGACCGCATGGGCCGACGGCGCGGGCCGGGCGGGCGGTTCGGTGGCGTCCCACCCCGAGGTGCGGGGGGCGGCGGTGGCTCGGGCAACCCCGGTGGCGCTTCGCCCCCCGGGGACGGCAGGGGGTAGCGAGCCCGTGCTCCGCGACCTCCACGTCCGCAACCTGGCGGTGCTCGCCGAGGCGAGCGTCGGCTTCGGTCCCGGCCTCAACGTGCTGTCGGGCGAGACGGGCGCCGGCAAGTCGATCGTCGTCGACTCGCTGGCGCTGCTCGCCGGCGGGCGAGCCTCCGCCGACTTGATCCGCACCGGCGCCGACGCGCTCACCGTCACCGGGAGCTTCACGCCCGAAGGGAAGGTGTGGAAGGCGACGCTCGCCGCCGCCGGCGTCGAGGCCGCCGACGACGAGCTGGTGGTGCGGCGCGAGGTGTCGCGCGAGGGGCGCAGCCGCGCCTTCGTCAACGACCAGCCGGTGACGGCGCGTCTCCTCGCCGAGCTGGCGCCGCACCTGCTCGCCCTGCACGGCCAGCGCGACGAGCTCGGGCTTGCCGACCCCGAGCTGCAGCGCGGCTGGCTCGACCGCAGCGGCGGCGCCGAGGCGGAGGCGTTGCGCGTGCGCGCGGGGGCGGCGTGGGAGGCCTACCGCGCCGTCGCCGAGCGGCTCGAGCTGCTCACCGGCGACGAGCGGGCGCGCCGCGACCGCATCGACTCGCTGCGCTTCCAGCTCGGCGAGCTCGACGGCGCCCACCTCAGCGCCGGCGAGGAGGAGACGCTGCGCGCCGAGCGGCAGGTGCTGCGGCACGCCGAGGCGATCCTGCGCGGGCTCGCCGGCGCCTCGGCGCATCTTTCCGAGGACGACGGCGCGGCAGCCGAGCGGCTGCGCCGCGCCGGCGAGCAGCTCACCGAGGTGGGCGAGTGGGAGCCGCGCGCCGCATCTTGGGCGGGCGAGCTCGACGAGCTGCGCGTTCGCCTCGACGACCTGGCGCTCGCGGTGTCGCGGCGCGCCGGCGAGGTGGAGGCGGATCCGGCGCGGCTCGATGCCGTGGAGGAGCGGCTCGCTGCCCTCGAGCGCCTGTTCCGCAAGTACGGCGACGGCTCGGCGGTGCTGCTCGAGCGGCGGGCGGCGCTCGCCGCCGAGCTCGCCGAGCTCGACACCGACGAGGAGGGGCGGGCGGCGCTGGAGAAGCAGGTGGGCGAGGCGCTCACCGCCTATCGCCAGGCGGCGGGGGAGCTCTCGGCTTCGCGCTGGCGCTGGGCTGCCTCCCTCGGCAAGGCGATCGGCAAGGAGCTCGGCGACCTGGCGCTGCCCAAGGCGAAGCTGGGCGTCGAGCTCGGCACGCGGCGGCGCGCCGGCAGCCCGGTGGTGGTCGACGGCGAGCCGGTCGAGGCCGGACCGCAGGGTTGGGACCAGGTCACCTTCACCTTCTCCCCCAACCCCGGCGAGGAGCCGCGGCCGCTGGCGAAGAGTGCCTCCGGCGGCGAGCTCGCCCGCGTCTACCTGGCGCTGCAGCTCGCGGTGCGGGGCGGCGGCCGTGCCAGCGGCGCGACGATGGTCTTCGACGAGGTCGACGCCGGCATCGGCGGCCGCGAGGCGGCGGCGGTGGGGCGCAA
>DASYUP010000081.1:0-3289 GCA_036001185.1 Thermoanaerobaculia bacterium | reverse complement strand
GAGCGGATAAAGGACCAGTAGGCCGCCCGGCGGCCACTTTCCAGCGCGAGAGGTTCCCCCACCATGCCGAATCCCAAGCGACGCACCTCCAAGGCCCGGCGTGATCGCCGGCGTTCCCATCACGCCCTCGATCAGCCGGCGACCTCGGTCTGCCCCAATTGCCACGAGACCAAGCTCGCCCACCGCGTCTGCCCCCACTGCGGTTTCTACCGCGGCGAGCAGGTGGTGGTGGTCGAGGAGCAGCTCTAGCCGGCGAGCGGCGGTCGGGTGGGGCGGGCTGCCCGGGTGCCCGCGCGCGACAGCTCTGCGATAGGTTGACGAGCGCATGAGGATCGCCGTCGACGCGATGGGTGGGGACCATGCGCCCCGGGCGGCCGTGGAGGGCGCCTTCGCGGCCGCCGTGGAGGACGGCGCCTCCATCCTGCTGGTCGGCCGCCAGGAGGTGGTGACGGCCGAGCTGCAGCGGCTCGGCGACCATGACGGGCGCATCGAGGTGGTGCATGCCGAGGAGGTCGTCGAGATGGACGACCCGGCCACCGCGCCGCTGCGCAAGAAGCGGCGCTCCTCCATCCGCATCGCCTGCGAGCTGGTCAAGGAAGGGCGCGCCGCGGCGGTGGTTTCCGCCGGCAACACCGGGGCGGTGATGGCCGCCGCCATGAAGGTGCTCGGCACCATCCCCGGCGTCGACCGGCCGGCCCTCGCCGCGGTGCTGCCGAACCCCAGCGGGCGCACCGTGCTGCTCGACGTCGGCGCCAACGTCTCCACCAAGCCGCATCACCTGCGCCAGTTCGCGGTGATGGGCCACCTCTACGCGCAGCAGGTGCTGGGCACCCCCTCGCCGCGCGTCGGGCTGATGTCGGTGGGCGAGGAGGAGGGCAAGGGCACCGACTTCACCCGCGAGGTGTTCAAGGTGCTGCAGGGCTCCGGTCTCAATTTCGTCGGCAACGTCGAGGGGCGCGACGTCTTCGCCGGCACCGTCGACGTCATCGTCTGCGACGGCTTCGTCGGCAACGTGGTGCTCAAGGCGGCCGAGTCGCTGGCCTCGATGGTGGGCAAGATGCTCGAGCAGGAGCTGCGCGCCTCGCTGGTGCGGCGCCTGGGCGCCGCGCTGGCGCTGCCGGCCCTGCGCGAGGTGCGGCGGCGTACCGACGCCAACCAGTACGGCGCCGCGCCGCTGCTCGGCGTGCAGGGCGGCTGCTTCATCGGCCACGGGCGCTCGACGCCCACCGGCATCCGCAACTCGGTGGCGCGTGCCGTCGAGTTCTGCAACCACGACGTGCTGGCGAAGATCCGCACCCAGATGGAGCTCATCCACCGGCAGGAGGAGGCGGTGCTGGAAGCGAGCGAGGCCGGCGAGGCGAGCCCGCGGGTGCGCAGCAAGACCGGCGCCGGCTCGGCGAGCCGAGAGACCTCTTGACTCGAGAGGACCTCGTGACCAGCGAGCCCGTGAGCACGGACGAAGCGCCGTTCGAGCCGGCGGCGCAGGTGGCTGCCCAGCGGCCGGTGGCCACCGCCAGCGGGCGGCTCGCCTTCCTCTTTCCCGGCCAGGGGTCGCAGAAGGTGGGGATGGGCAAGAGCTGGGCGGTTGCCTTTCCGGCCGCCGCGGCGGTCTTCGCCGAGGCCGACGACGTGCTGGCGCTGCCGCTGTCGCGGCTCTGCTGGGATGGGCCGGCGGAGGAGCTCCAGCTCACCGCCAACCAACAGCCCGCCATCCTCACCGTCTCGGTGGCGATGTTACGGGTGCTCGACATGCACGGTGTGCGCCCCGACCTGGTGGCCGGCCACAGCCTGGGCGAATACGCGGCGCTGGTGGCGGCGCGGGTGCTCGACCTCGCCGACGCGTTGCGCCTGGTGCGCCGTCGCGGCGAGCTGATGCAGCAGGCGGTGCCGGTCGGGCTGGGGGCGATGGCGGCGGTGCTCGGGCTGTCCGCCGACCAGGTGGCCGAGGTCGCCGCCGCCGCCTCCACGGCGGACGAAGTCTGTACGGTGGCCAATCTCAACAGCCCCGAGCAGACGGTGATCGCCGGCCACCAGGCGGCCGTCGCGCGGGCGCTGCCGCTGCTGCAGGCGCGCGGTGCGAAGCGCGCCATGCTGCTGCCGGTATCGGCACCCTTCCACTCGCCGCTGATGCGGCCGGTCCGCGAGGGGCTCGAGCCGCTGCTGCGCGCCACTGAGTTCCGCGATCCGCGGGTGCCGGTGGTGACCAACGTCGACGCCCGTCCGGTGACCACCGGCGACGCGGCGCGCGACGCCCTCGTCCGCCAAGTCGACTCGCCGGTGCGCTGGGTGGAGTCGGTGGAGTGGATGAGCGGTGAGGGCGGCATCACCCGCTTCCTCGAAGTGGGCCCCGGCAACGTGCTGTGCGGCCTGGTCAAACGCATCACCGGTGGCGGCCGCCCGGCCTCCTGCGGCGAACCGGAGGGGCTGCCCGAGCTGCTGGGTAGCCTGAGAGGGTAGTGCCGAGCCGCCAGATGCCCGGCACCTTCCGGAGGTCCTGATGTTTCGACTCGACGGCAGAACGGCGCTCGTCACCGGCGCCTCGCAGGGGATCGGGAGGGCCGTCGCGGCGCTGCTGGCGAAGCAGGGCGCGCGCGTGGTGGTCGCGGCGCGCGGCACCGACAAGCTCGAGGCGCTGGCCGCCGAGATCGCCGCCGCCGGTGGGCAAGCGCAGGTGCTGGCGCTCGACCTGGCGCGTCCGGCGGAGGTGGCGAGACGCGTCGCCACTCTGCCGCCCGAGTGGGCCGAGGTCGACGTGCTGGTCAACAACGCCGGCGTCACTGCCGACGGGCTCTTCGCCCGCATGAGCCTCGAGCAGTGGGAGCAGGTGCTCACCACCAATCTGACCGGCGCCTTCGCCGTCACCCGCGAGCTGATCAAGGGGATGATGCGGCGGCGCCACGGGCGCATCATCACGATCTCCTCGGTGGTGGGGCTGATGGGCAACCCGGGCCAGGTCAACTATGCTGCCAGCAAGGCCGGCCTCATAGGCTTCACCAAGGCGCTGGCGCGCGAGCTGGGTGGCCGCAGCATCACCGCCAACGTGGTGGCACCGGGCTACATCGTCACTGCCATGACCGAGGGGGTGCCGGAGAAGGGGCGACAGGAGCTCGAGTCGTCGATCGCCCTACGCCGGCTGGGCACCGTCGACGATGTGGCCGCGGCCGTCCTCTACCTGGCCTCGGAGGAAGCTGCCTACGTCACCGGCCACGGTCTCAACGTCTCCGGCGGCATGTACATGTGACGGGGCCCGAAGGGGCCCCGTCATCGCGGTGGCGCGCAGCGCCGCGGC
>DASYUP010000080.1:0-4608 GCA_036001185.1 Thermoanaerobaculia bacterium | reverse complement strand
GGTCGTTGGGGAACCGACGAAACCGCGGGAGTCGGGGGCGCCCCCTGCCCCTCGAGGGGCAGGGGGTCGGGGGGATCGGGGTGGGATGCGTGTAGGGGCGGGGCTTGCCCCCGCCCGTCTTCGTGCCGTGATAACGAATCTTCACCTCCCGCCGCGTACAGCACGCCCAACAAATCCGCCATCGACAGCGACGAGCCGATGTGCGACGCGTTCGCCTTGCTGGTCATCAGCACGCAGTGGCGACGGATGCGCCAGGCGAGCTCCGCAGGATCATGCGGCGGCGCCGCGGACCCGCCGCTCATCGCTCCGCCACCTTCACCACCTCCCGCTCCACCCAGCCCGTGTCCTCGACCCCCGCGGCGATCGCTGCCAGCAGCTCGGCGGCCGGCACGCCGTCGGCGACGCGATGGTCGAAGGTGAGCGACAGCACGCAGGTGATGGCGGCGACCAGCCTCCCCTCCTCCACGACTGGCCGCGCGGCGAGCCGGCCGACGCCGAGGATCACCGACTGCGGCGGGTTGAGCACCGGCGTGAAGGCGTCGACGCCGTGGGCGCCGAGGTTGGAGACCGTGGCGGTGCCGCCGAGCAGGTCGGGCGGCGCCAGCCTGCCGGCGCGGGCGCGCTCGCCGAGCTGCCGCACGGCGGTCGCCACTTCGGCGAGGGGCCGCGCGTCGGCGTCGCGCACCACCGGCACCACCAGCCCGCCGGCGAGCGGCAGAGCAAAGCCGACGTGCACCTCGTCGAGGACGGCGATCTCCTCGCCGGCGATGACGGCGTTGAGCGCCGGCCGCGCGCGCAGGGCGTCGGCCAGGAGCTTGACGAACACGGCATCCCAGGAGACCGGCCCTTGCTGCGCGACGAGGCGCGAGCGAGCCGCCACCAGCGCGTCGGCGCGCACCTCGCGGGTGAGGGTCAGAGGCACCGCCGTGTCCATCACCTGCCGCAGGCGACGGGCGACGGCGCCGCGCGCGCCGGTCAGCGGGATGCGCTCGCGAACCCGCCAGGGAAGGGCCGGCGGCGCCGGTCGCTCGGCGGCGGCAGCCGCCCGCGGCGCCGCGGCCAGCACGTCGGCCTCGACGACGCGACCGCCGGGGCCGCTGCCGGCGAGCGCCGCGAGGTCGACGCCGCGCTCGGCGGCGAGGCGGCGGGCGGCCGGGCTCGCCTTGACGCGGGCGTATTCCGCCGTCGGCGTGGCCGCCGGGCTCGGCAGCCCTGGCACCGGCACCGGTTCGTCGTCGCGCTCCTCGACGGGCGGCTCCTCCCCCTCCCCCAGCACCCAGCCGATCAACCCCTCCACCGTCAACGCGTCCCCTACCTTCGCCAGCGGATGCAGCCGGCCGCTCGCCGGCGCCTCGATCTCGTAGCTCGCCTTCTCGGTGGTGATCTCGGCCACCAGGTCGCCGGCCTCGACCGCGGCGCCGGCGGCGACCAGCCAGCGGGCGAACGTCCCCTCGGCGGTGTACATGCCGAAGGAGGGCATGACGATCCTCGTCGCCATGGGCTTACCTCGTCATCGCGAGGAGCGCAGCGACGAAGCGATCTCCAGGATGAGATCGCCACGGGCGCTTCGCGCCCTCGCGATGACGAGCTGCGGTCTTCGCCAGTATGCCTTCGCGACCTCGTGCCGACTTCCAGCACGGCTTCGCCACCGGCGCTTCGCGCCCTCGCGGCGGCGCTCGGCACCGCTCAGAAGAGTTCCCCCACCGTCGCCACGACGCGCGCCGCGTCGGGCGCGTAGAGGTTCTCGAGCACGGCGGCGAAGGGTACCGGGCACTCGGCGGCAGTGACCGTCTTGATCGGCGCGTCGAGCCAGTCGAAACCCTTGTCGGCGACGCGCGCCGCAACGTCGCGGGCCATGCCGGCGGTCGGCGTGTCCTCGTCGACCACCACCAGCCGGTGGGTGCGCGACACCGACTCGAGCACGGTTGCCTCGTCGAGCGGTGCCAGCGTCAGCAGGTCGACCACCTCGGCGCTGGTCCCCGCGGCGGCGAGCTGCTCGGCCGCCTCGAGACAGACGTGGGTCATGCGGCCGATGCCGACGAGGGTGACGTCGCTGCCGCGGCGCACCACCTCGGCGCGGCCGATGGGCACCGTGTACTCCCCCTCGGGAACCGGCCCCTTCGCCGCGCCGCCGAGGAACTTGTGCTCCATCACCACCACCGGCCCGTCGTCGGCGATGGCGGCGAGCATCAGCCCCTTGGCGTTGTGCGCCGTCGACGGCACCACCACCTTGAGCCCCGGCACGTGCGCCAGCACCGCGTAGAGCGTCTGCGAGTGCTGCGCCGCCGCGCCGCCGCCGTAGCTGCGCTTGCCGCCGTGCGTGCCGTACGCGGTGCGCAGCACGAGGGGCAGCTTGAGCTGGCCGCCCATCATGTAGCACATCTTCGCCGCCTGGTTGATCACCTGGTCGTAGCAGCAGCCGATGAGGTCGACGAACATCACCTCGACCACCGGTCGCAGGCCGGTCATCGCCGCCCCGATGGCGGCGCCGACGAAGGCCATCTCGGAGATCGGCGTGTCGATCACGCGGCCGGGCCCGAACTCGCCGATGAGGCCGCGGGTGGCGCGCAGCGGCCCGCCCCAGGCGTCGGCGAGGCCGAGGTGGGCGCGGCCGGCGGCGCCGGCGACGTCCTCGCCGAGCACGATCACCGTCGGGTCGCGCCGCATCGCCAGCCGCAGCGCGTCGTTGATCGCCTGGCTGAAGGTGAGCTCGCGCGTCGCCGTGGCGGTGGTCACCGGGAGGTCTCCGCGTAGACGCCGGCGAGCAGCTCCTCGGGCCCCGGCAGCGGGCTCGCCTCGGCGAAGGCCACCGCCTCGTCGAGCCGCGCGCGATTGCCGGCGTCGAGGGTGTCGAGCTCGCCGGCGGCGATCCCCTCGGCCAGCAGGCGGGCGCGGAAGAGAGGCAGCGGGTCGCGCTGGCGCGCCGCCTGCTCCTCCGCAGCCAGCCGGTAGCGCAGCGGGTCGTCCCCCTGGTGATGGCCGTGGAAGCGATAGGTGAGGCACTCGATGAGCGTCGGGCCGCCGCCGGCGCGGCCGCGACGCACCGCCTCGTCGGCGGCAGCGTGGACGGCGAGCACGTCCTGCCCGTCGACGGTGACGCCCGGCATGCGGTAGGCGGCGGCGCGGTCGGCGACGCGGTCGCAGGCGAGCGCGTACTCCGCCGGCGTCGCCTGCGCGTAGCCGTTGTTCTCGCAGACGAAGAGCACCGGCAGCTTCCAGATGGAGGCGAGGTTCATCGCTTCGTGCACCACCCCCATGCTGGTAGCGCCCTCGCCGAAGAAGGCCACCGCCACCTCGTCGGTGCCGCGCACGCGGGCGGAGAGCGCCGCCCCCACCGCGTGCGGCGTGCCCATGCCGACGATCGGGTTGACCCCCAGCATCCCCACCGAGACGTCGGTGATGTGCATCGAGCCACCCTTGCCACGGTTGGTGCCCGTCACCTTGCCGTAGAGCTCGGCGACCATGCGCCGCACGTCGACGCCCTTGGCCACGCAGTGGCCGTGGCCGCGGTGGGTGGAGGCGATCCAGTCGGTCTGGCGCAGGGCGGCGCAGACCCCCACCGCCACCGCCTCCTGGCCGGTGTAGAAGTGCACCGGCCCCATCGGCACGCCACGGTCGACGAGGGTCTTGAGGCGGTCCTCGAGCTCGCGCACGAGGCCCATCCGCTCGTACATCCAGAGCAGCTTGTCGCGAGCGGGGAGAGGGCCGGGGGACGAGGCCATGCGGGAGGGCGGAATGCTATCAGACCGTTGCCCCGCCTCGACGATTGCCGCCCAGGGGCAAGCGCGCGCAGAATAGGGCCCTGGCAAGAGGCCGCAGTGGCCGGCGCGCCAGGCTTCGATCCCTCAATGAGCGTGCATCGACCTCGCCGGTGGCGAGCGCAGCCCGACCACCCCCTCGCGGCCTTTCGCGACCGGGCCGTCTACGCCCTCGCCGTCGCCTCGCTGGTCTTTCTCCTCCCCTTCGCCATCAACAACTTCGTTCAGGGGCGAGTGACGGTTGGCATCGGCACCACGCTCATCGTGCTGATCTTCGCCGTCGATGCCACGGCCATCTACCGCCGGCGGCCCCCGCCGGTACCGCTGCCGTTGATCATCGTGCCGGCGATGCCGACCATCGTGCTGGCGGCGCAGCAGCAGGGTTTCGGTCCCATCCTCTGGTGCTATCCGGCGCTGCTCATCCTCTTCTTCGCCGTCAGCCGCTGGCTGGCCAACCTGGTCACCATCGTCATGCTGGCGGTGCTGACACCGCTGTCCTTGCAGACGGCTGGGCCGCACGTCACCGTGCGCCTGCTGGTCACCATCACCGTGACGGCGGTCTTCGCCAACCTGCTGCTGGGGGTGATCGTCGAGCTGCACCAGAAGCTGGTCGAGCAGGCGATCACCGATCCGCTCACCGGCGCCTACAACCGGCGGCACATGGAGTCGCGGCTGGTCGAGACCCTGGCCCGCTGCCAGCGCACCGGGCTGCCGGCGTCGCTCATCCTCGCCGACATCGACCACTTCAAGGGCATCAACGACCGGCTCGGTCACGCCCGCGGCGACGACGTGCTCAAGCAGGTGGTGACGGTCTTCATGGCGCAGAAGCGGCTGCAGGACGTGCTCTTCC
>DASYUP010000079.1:0-6626 GCA_036001185.1 Thermoanaerobaculia bacterium | reverse complement strand
ACCTCGCGGGCCACGTTGGGGACGACATCGAGCTCGCATTCCGGGTCCGGAACCGTGAAGTTGGCGGTCGGCGGCAACACCCCGTGATGGAGCGCGCGCGCGGTGGCGACCGCTTCGAGAGCGCCGGCCGCCCCGAGTGCGTGACCGTGCATGGACTTCGTCGAGCTCACCGCAACGGATGATGCGTGATCGCCGAAGACCGCATGGATCGCGCGCGCCTCCGCGACGTCGTTGCCGGGCGTGCCGGTGCCGTGGGCGTTGACGTAGTCGACGTCTTCAGGGTCGATGCCCGCATCGTCCAGGCAGCCGGTGATGGCGCGCCGCACCTGCTCGCCTTCGGGGTCGACGGCCATGACGTCGTGCGCATCGCTCGCCTCGCCGTAGCCGGCGAGCTCGGCGAGGACTGTCGCGCCGCGCCGCTGCGCCGATTCGAAGCTCTCGAGCAGGAGGACTCCACACCCGCCCTCGCTGAACAGGAAGCCGCTGCGGCGGGCGTCGAAGGGACGGTTGAGACGCTCCGCCGGCTCGTCACCGTGGGCCAGGGCCCCGACGGCGTCGAAGGCACGAAAGGTGGCGCCCCAGGGGTCGTGCAGGTAGTCGCTGCCCCCGGCGAGCGCGGCGTCGCAGACGTCGTCGCGAATGGCGCGCAGGGCGCTGCCGATGGCCATGGTGCCGGCGGCGCAGGCGCCGGCGAAGGTGGGGGTCGGCCCGTGGATGCCGAGCTTGATCGACAAGTTGGCGGACAGCGCGTTGCCCATCGTCATCGCCACCACGAAGGGGTTGAAGAGGGCCGGCGCCACCAGCTCGCCGGCGACCTCGGCAAGCGCGGTGGCGGTCGTCGCGTCGCCGGCCGCCGCCAGCCGCTTGCCGAGCTCGAGCAGCCGGCGCCGCGGCCGCGCCAGGGCCACGTGGGCGGCGTTGCCGACCATGCTGGCGAGGCCGGCGGCGCCGCTGCCCATGAAGACGCCCGTCCGCTCGGCGTTCCACGGGGCGAGGCGGAAGGTGCGGCGCTTGGCGTCGACGGCGGCCAGCTCGACGCCACCGTGACGCAGCGCCTCCTCGGCGGCGGCGAGCGCCATCTGGCTGCTGCCGTCGAGACGCTTCGACTCGACGCGGCCGAGCAGGCTGCTGGCCGGCCGCGCCGCCTCGCCCAGCGGCGACCAGACCTGCGAGCGCAGGTCGGAGTAGCGGTGCCACTCGGCGGGCACCGGCGCCGCCACCGTGCGGCCGGCCAGGCAGGCCTGCCAGAGCCCCTCGGCGTCAGGGGCGAGCGCGCTCACCGCTCCCACTCCGGTGACGGCGACGCGACGCCCGCCGCCGCGCCGGGTCGCCAAGTCAGCCGCTCCCGGCAGCGCCGGCCGCCGGCGCCGCCAGCACCCGCTCGACGATGTCGTCGACGGTGGTGAGCTGCGCCACCTCGGCGTCAGGAATGCGGCGCCCCAACCGCTCCTCGAACTCGAAGAGCAGCGAGATGACGTCCACCGACTCGGCCCCGAGGTCCTCGACCAGGCGATCGGTCGGGCGTGGCGGCTGCTGCAGGTTGAGGACGTCCATGAGGACCTCCTGGACCTGAGCGAGCGTGGTGGCGCGGTCGAGATCGGCCATGGTGGCGCGCATTGTAACCGCGCCCGCCGGTGCCGACCCCCCTGCGCGTGAGGCCGCTGCTACGATCTCGCCGCGGTGGATCCGGAGCGCGCCGCCGAGGAGCCGGTTTCCCATGAGCAGCGTTCGCCAGCGGCTGATCCTGCGGCTGCTGAGCCTCTATCCCCCCTTCTTCGGCGCCGGCATCCGCGTCCGCCGGCTGGCCGGCGACCCGCCGGGCTACGAGGCGCGCATGACGCTGCGCTTCTGGAACGGCAACTACTTCGGCACCCACTTCGGCGGCTCGCTCTACACCATGTGCGACCCCTTCTTCGTGCTGGTGCTGGTGGAGGCGCTGGGGCCCGGCTACGTGGTGTGGGACAAGGCGGCCACGATTCGCTTTCGCCGGCCCGGCCGCGGCACCGTCACGGCGCGCTTCACCATCCCGCGTTCACGCGTCGAGGAGATCCGCGCCGCGGCGGCGACGGCCGACCGCCTGGAGCCGGTCTTCCTCGCCGAGGTGCGCGATGAGAGTGGCGACGTGGTGGCCGAGGTGGAGAAGGTGCTGCACGTGCGGCGGCAGGTGTAGGGCGGGGGCGCTCCCCTACTCGGCCTGCAGCGCCACGATGGGGTCGAGGCGGGCGGCCCGCTGCGCCGGCAGGGCGCCGGCGGCGAGACCGGTGGCCGCCGCCACGCCGAGCGCCGCCAGCACGAAGGCGAGCGGCGTGCTCACCGGCAGCCCCGGCACCAGCAGCCGCAGCGCCGCCCCGGCACCCAGCCCGCCGAGCAGCCCGGCGAGGCCGCCGAGGGCGGCCAGGGCCGCCGCCTCGGAGAGGAACAGCAGCCGCACCTGCCGGCGGGTGGCGCCGAGAGCGCGCATGAGGCCGATCTCGCGGGTGCGCTCGCCGACGGCGATCCACATCATGGTGAGGATGCCGATGGCGCCCACCAGCAGCGAGATGCCGCCGATGGCGCCCACCGCCATGGTGATGATGTCCATGACGTCGCCCAGCACCTTGAGCATCGCCTCCTGGGTGGTGAGGGTGAAGTCCTCGTGGTCCTGGTGGCGGGCAAAGAGCAGCGCCTTCACCCGCCCGACGATCACCTTCTCCTCCTGCGTGTAGAGGACGTCGATCTCCACCAGCTCTTCCTGGTTGAAGGCGCGCATTGCCGCGGCGACCGGGATGAAGGCGACGTCGTCGAGGTCGAGGCCGAGCATCTGCCCCTTCGGCTCCATCACGCCGACGACGCGCAGGCGGGTGCCGCCGATGCGCACGAACTGGCCCAGCGGGTTGGCGTCGCCGAACAGCTCGCGACGCAGCCGCCAGCCGATCACCGCCATCGGATAAGCGCGACGGGCATTGCCGGCGGGCCAGAAGCTGCCCATCTGGGGACGGAACCTCCACACCCGCGCGACCGCCGGCGTGACGCCGTAGACGTTGACCGAGCGACTGCGGTCGCCGCGCTCGACGCGGCCGATGCCGAAGGAGAGCGGCACCACCTCCTCGACGCCCGGCAGCCGTTGCACCGCCAGCGCGTCGTCGATGGTGAGCTTGTGGGTGGTGCCGCCGAGCACGCCGGGGATGCCGAGGGTCTCCGACTTGCCGGGATTGATGGCGAGGATGTTGGTGCCGAACTGGGTGAACTGCGCCAGCATGTAGCGGCGCGTGCCCTCGCCGATGGACGTGAGCAGGATCACCGCCGCGATGCCGATGGCGATGCCGAGCATCGACAGGACAGAGCGCAGCCGGTGGGCGGTGACGGCGAGCAGCGCCAGGCGGAGGAGATCGCGGTCCATCGGCTGTCTACCGGCGCGCCAGGGCGGCGACCGGCTCGAGGCGGCTGGCGCGCCGCGCCGGCAGCACGCCGAAGAGCAGACCGGAGCCGAGAGCGGTGATCACGCTCGCCGCCTGCGCCCACGGGGGCGCTGTCGCCGGCAGCTTGGGGAAGAGGTGGAGGAGGAGGGCGACGCCCGCCCAGCCGAGCGCCAGGCCGGCGAGGGCGCCGAGCGCCGACAGCAGCGCCGCCTCGAGCAGGAAGACGAGCTGCACCTGCCCACCCTCGGCGCCCAGCGCCTTGAGCAGGCCGACCTCGGACGTGCGCTCCGACACCGACACCAGCATGACGTTCATGATCAACAGGCCGGCGACGCCGAGCGAGATGGCGGCGATGGCGCCCACCGCCAGGGTGAGGGCGCGCAGGATGCGGTCGAAGGACGACAGCACCGCCTGCTGGGTGACGACGGTGACGTCCTCCTCGCCGTGGCGCGCGGCGAGCAGGGCCACCACCCGCGGCTGCAGCGCCGGCAGGTCGCGGCGGTTGTTGGCCTCGATGAGCAGGCGGAAGAGCCCGCTGCGGTCGAACAGCCGCATGCCGGTAGCGACCGGCACGATGGCCACCTCGTCCATGTCGACGCCCAGCTGCACGCCGCGGTGGGCGAGCACGCCGATCACCTTCATGCGCTCGCCGCCGACGCGGATCGCCTTGCCGAGGGGATCCTCGCCGGGGAAGAGCTCGCGCGCCACGCCCTGGCCGATCACCACCACCGGCGAGCCGCGCCGAGCCTCGCCCGGGGGGAGGAAGCGGCCGTGGGCGATCTCGAGGCGGCGCACCAGCGCCATCTCGGCGGTCGCCCCCATGACCGCCACCTGGCGGCGCCGCTGCAGGTGGGCCACTGTCTCGGTGCCGCTGGCGAGCGGCGCCACGCGCCGTACCCCGCGCAGGCGCGCCACTGCCGCCGCGTCGTCGAGGGTGAGGTCGTGAGGGACGCCGCCGATCCCCGGCAGCGCGCCGGCGGTCTCGGTCTTTCCGGGCAGCACCAGCAGCAGGTTGGTGCCGATGCCGGCGAACTCGCGCACCACGTAGCGGCGGGCGCCCTCGCCGAGCGCGGTGAGGATCACCACGGCGGCCACGCCGATGGACATGCCGAGGAGCGACAGCGAGGAGCGCAGCCGGTGGGCGAGCAGCGCGCGCAGGCTGAAGCGCAGCGCGTCGAGAGCGCCGATGCCGCGAGCGCCCCGGAGCCGCGTCATCGCGCCGTCAGCAGGTCGGGGTGGAGGTCGGCGCCGCGCACCCGCTCGACGATGCGGCCGTCGGCGAGCACCAGCACGCGCTGGGCGCGGCGGGCGATGTTGGGGTCGTGGGTGACGACGATGAGGGTCAGGCCGTGGTGGTTGAGCTCCTCGAGCAGGTCGATCACCTGCTGGCCGGAGACAGAGTCGAGGTTGCCGGTGGGCTCGTCGGCGAGCACCAGCCGCGGTCGCATGATGATGGCGCGGGCGATCGCCACCCGCTGCCGCTGGCCGCCGGAGAGCTGCTCGGGACGGTGGTGGGCGCGGTCGGTGAGACCGACCGCCGCCAGGGCCGCGGCCACCCGCTGGGCCCGTTCCGCGCGCTCCACGCCGGCGAACACCATGGGCAGCTCGACGTTGCCGGCGGCCGTGAGTCGCGGTACGAGGTGGAAGAACTGGAAGACGAAGCCGATGGTGTGCCGGCGCACGGCGGTGAGCTCGGCGTCGGGAAGGTGCTGCACCTCGCGACCGTCGAGCGTGTAGCAGCCGGCGCTGGGGCGGTCGAGGCAGCCGACGATGTTGAGCAAGGTCGACTTGCCCGACCCCGAGGGCCCCATCAGGCTGACGTATTCGCCGGCGCCGATGTGCTCGTCGACGTCGACCAGCGCATGCACCGGCTGGTCGCCGACGACGAAGGTGCGCGAGACCCCGGCGAGGCGGATCATGGGAAGCGGAGGCGGGACGAAGACGGGCGGGGACAAGCCCCGCCCCTACACAGAGGAACCTGCGTCTGGCCCGAGCTCACGCTTCGGATCCCGGCGCGCCGGATGCGGACCGCCGATCGCCCCGCGCAGCCGATTCTCCTCTGCTCGGGTGTAGGGGCGGGGCTTGCCCCCGCCCGTGCCTCCGGGTTCACTGTCGTGGGCTCTCCGCCACCGCCTTCGCTCCCGCCGCGACGCCCTCGCGGTCGAGCGACAGCACCACCTGCTCGCCGCCGCGCAGGCCGTCGCGCACCTCGGTGAAGTCCCAGTTGCGCAGGCCGGCGGTGATGGGCCGCTCGACCAGTCGCCCCTGGTCGAGGAGCAGCACCTTGCGCTCCTCCTCCAGCGCCGGTGTCGGCACCCGCAGCACGCCGTGCCGGACGTCGAGGATCACCTCGACGTCGGCCGAGGTGCCGGGCAGCAGCGTGGCGGCGAGGGCGCGATCGGCGAGCTCGACCTCGATCTCGACGGTGCGGTTCTGCTGCTCGACGTCGAGCACGAAGGGAGCGACGCGCACGACGCGGCCAGCGAGCTGGCGGCCGGGGTAGGGGTCGAGGGCCACGCGCACCGGCAGGCCGGCGCGCAGGTGGGCGGCGTCCACTTCGTCCATCGGCGCGCTGACGTAGACGGTCGCCGGGTCGAGGAGATCGATCACCGGCGGCACCGGCACGCCCGGCGGCGCCGGGGTGACGAACTCGCCGACGTGCGTCGAGGACTGCGCCACCACGGCATCGAACGGTGCCCGCATGACGGTGCGGGCGAGCTCGGCCCGCGCGAGATCGGCGGCGGCACGGCTCCGTTCGACGCCGCGTCGGGCCGCGTCGCACCCCGCGGCCTGCGTCGAGGCGGCGGTGGCGAGGCGGTCGAGCCCCTCGGCGGAGAGCATGCCCTGGCTGGCCAGGCCGCGGTTGCGGTCGTGCTCGCGGCGCGCCTGGTCGGCGCCGAGGCAGGCCTGCCGCGCCTGCGCCCCGGCGGTGGCGAGGTCGCGCTCGGCGACGGCGAGCTGCGCCTGCGGCACGGCGTCGTCGAGGCGTAGCACGACGGCGCCGGCGGGCACGTGGTCGCCTTCGCGGAAGGGCACGGCGATGACCCGGCCGCCGATGTCCGGCGACAGCGAGGCGCGGTGCCGCGCCTTCACCGTGCCGGCCCGCGAGTTGGTCACCGTCAGCTCGACGTCACCGCGCTCGACCGGCGCCACCGTTACCTTGACCGGCGCCGGCGCGAACACGGTGGCGCGTAGCAGCACGATGCCGGCGAGCAGGGCGGTGACGAG
>DASYUP010000078.1:0-2832 GCA_036001185.1 Thermoanaerobaculia bacterium | reverse complement strand
GGGGCAGGGGGTCGGGGGGATAGGGGTGCTGACTGATACAGGGGTGGGGGTTGGGCGGGAGGGGGACGCGGGCTATGCCCGCGGCGGGGGGGGCCCATGAAGCTCCTCTTCGTCGGCGACATCGTCGGCAGCCCCGGCCGCCGCATCCTCAAGGACCTGCTGCTCGGGCTGGTCGATCGCCATGCCATCGACTTCACCATCGTCAACGTCGAGAACGCCGCCGGCGGCTTCGGCATCACGCCCGAGGTGATGGCGGACATCGAGAGCCTGCCCATCGACTGCTTCACCTCCGGCAACCACATCTGGGACAAGAAGGAGGGGTTGGCGCTGCTCGACGCCGACCCGCGCATCCTGCGGCCGGCCAACTACCCCGACGGCAATCCCGGCCGTGGCGTCTACGTCGGCGAGACAGCGGCGGGCACACCGGTGGCGGTGATGAACCTCGAAGGGCAGGTCTTCATGAAGGGGCTCGACTCGCCGTTCCGCTGCGCCGACCGGCTGCTCGCCGACCTGCGGCGGGAGGTCAAGGTGGTGGTGGTCGATTTCCACGCCGAGGCGACGAGCGAGAAGCTGGCCCTCGGCTTCTACCTCGACGGCCGGGTCTCCGCCGTGCTCGGCACCCACACCCACGTGCCCACCGCCGACGAGCGCATCCTCCCCAAGGGGACGGCCTTCCTCTGCGACGTCGGCATGACCGGCCCCTACGAGTCGATCATCGGCTTCAACGTCGACAAGGTGCTGCACCGCTTCCTGATGCATACTCCGTCGAGCTTCGAGGTGGCCAAGCGCGACGTCCGCCTGGCCGGCGTGGTGCTCGACGTCGACGAGTCGAGCGGTCGGGCGCGGGCCATCGAGAGGCTGCTGATCCGTGACGCGGCAAGCCCGGCATGAGACGTAGCAAGCCCCTCGACCTCGATGGCCTGCGCCAGGCGCCCGGCCGCGCCGGCCTGTCGGTGATCATCACCACCTTCAACGAGGAGGTGAACATCGCCGACTGCATCGAGTCGGTGCGCTGGGCCGACGAGATCCTGGTGGTCGACTCCTTCTCGCGCGATCGCACGGTGGAGATCGCCCAGGGCTACCCGGTGCAGGTCCTGCAGCGCGAGTACTTCGGTTCGGCGGCGCAGAAGAACTGGGCGCTCGACCGTGTCAGCCACGACTGGGTGCTGATCGTCGACGCCGACGAGCGGGTCACCGAGCCGCTGGCAGCGGAGATCCTGCGCACGCTGGCCAGCCAGCCGGAGGTCAACGGCTACTCGATCCGCCGCGAGAACATCTTCGTCGACCGGGTGATGCGTCACTCGGGGTGGTCGACGGACAAGGTGATCCGGCTCTTCCGCCGCGACCGCGGGCGCTACCCCAACCGCCGCGTGCACGCCGACCTCGCCATCGAGGGTCCGACGCCGCTGCTGCAGTCTCCGTTTCTGCACTACACCTTCCGGTCGTTCGACCAGTACTTCGACAAGTTCCTGAAGTACGCCGAGTGGGGGGCCGCGCAGGCTTTCCGCGAGGGGCGGCAGGTGGGCGTGCTGGAGATCGCCGGGCGTCCGCTGTGGCGGTTCTTCCGTACCTACGTCATGCAGCTGGGTTTTCTCGACGGTCTGCACGGCCTAGTGCTGTGTACGTTGCAGTCGTTTGGCGTGTTCCTCAAATACGCCCGCCTGTGGGAGTACCGGCTGCGCACACGGCGCGGGGAGGTGATCCACCTGCCGGCCTTCGACGAGGATCCGCGCACCTGGAACCGGCGGGAGGAGGAAGAGGCGGAGACGCCGAGCCCGGCGGGAGGCTGAGGTGGCCGGCGGAACCAGCAAGCGCGCGAGGAGGGACGCGATGGAGGGGAGTGGCTTGGCGAAGACAGAGCAAGGGGCTCGGCAAGCGGGCCGGGGCGCGGCCGCGGCGCTGCTCACCCGGCAGGTGGCGGTCGCGCTGGCGCTGCTGGCCGGGCTCGCCATGGCGCGCGCCGCCGGCGCGCAGACCACCGCCGTCGCTGCGTTCGGGGTGTTCGGGCCCGAGCCCGGAGAGCAGCGGGCGGCGGTGCTCGACTTGCAGTTCCGCTTCACGCCGCGCTGGTGGCGGATCGCCCCGGCGCTGGGTGCTGGCGCCAACTCGCGCGGCGGCACCTTCGTCTATGCCGGCCTCAGCCGCGATTTCCCGTTCGCCGGTCGCTGGAATGCCAACGTCACCGAGGCCGCCGCCTTCTACACCCCCGGCAACAGCAAGCGTCTGGGCCGCGGCATCGAGTTCCGCTCCGCCCTCGAGGTGGGCTTCCTGGCGAGCTCCGACGTGCGCATCGGGCTCACCGTGGCGCACCTCTCCAACGCCGGCATCGGCGACCGCAATCCGGGAGTCGAGACCTTCACCGCCACCATCGCCTGGGTGCCGGGCAGGGGCGTGGGGCGGCGTTGAACGGCCGGCGAGCGGCTGGCGCGCCTGTGTTACGCTCGCCGTCGATGGCCGTCGACCCTGAGCTGCTCGAGATCCTCGTCTGCCCGAAGAGCAAGGGCGCCCTGGAGCTCGTCGAGCTGCCGGCCGAGGTGCGCCGCACGGTGGCCGACAAGTACCGCGAGCACTTCCGCGACGAGGAGCCGGTGGTCGAGCAGGCCCTCTACTGCGCCGAGTCGGGGCTGGTCTATCCGATCGTCTCGGACATCCCGATCATGCTCATCGACGAGGCCCTGCCGGCGTCGGTGATCGGTCGCTGAGTTGCATTCCACCCCTGTCCCCCCATCCCCCTGCCCCTCTAGGGGCAGGGGGCGCCACCGCTCCCCCCCGCGCGCATAGCGCACTGCCGCCGCCCACCCCGACCCCCTCCCCTGTTTTGCGTTCCACCCC
>DASYUP010000077.1:0-11657 GCA_036001185.1 Thermoanaerobaculia bacterium | reverse complement strand
GGAGACGAAGGCGCCGCGGATGGTGCCAGCATAGAACAGTCCCGGCTCACACCGGGTCCGTGCAGGTGCCAGCGACCGCCGACGCCGCCCACTGCCGCAGCTCCTTCTGGAAGCTGCGCCGCCGCGGCTCCATCGACTTCGCCGTGCTGTCGGCGGAGCCGCCGTGTGGCTCGAGGGCGAGGTCGTCACCAGAGCAGAGATCTGGCTCGGCGCCGTCGGCCTGGCACCGCGCGCCGCGCCGGCGGCCGCGCAGTCGCTGGTCGGCCACCGCCTCGATCGCGACGTCACCACGCAGGCCGCCGAGCTGGCGAAGAAGTCGGCGACGCCGATGGACAACACCGACTTCCAGACCCAGTGGCGCAAGGCGGTGGTGGGCCGCTACGTCGAGGCGGCCCTCCTCGAGTGCGCCGGCCTGCCGCCCGAGCGGCTGCCGCGGCAGTAGCGGGGCTGCCTGCCCCCCGGCGGGTTCCATTCCGTGACCGGCCGCTTCATCGCCCCTCAGCGCACGTTGCTGATGCTGTTCTTCACCGTGTCGTGCTTCGTCTTCATGATGTTGCTCACCGCGGTGTACGTCCGGTTCGCGTCCTGCATCCTCATCTGCAACCCCAGGTACTGCAGGTTGAAGCTCATCTGGGGTCCTCGCAGCTCCAGCGCCGGTCGGGCGACGTCGCCCGCGGCCACCCCGTCGAGCGCGTAGGCGGCCAGGGTATCGACCTCGGCCGCCGGAAGCGGCGGGATGATGGCCCCGCGGACGAAGAACTGGGCCTCCTGCCACGCATCCCGGCCGGAGCGGCGGTTGAGAACGCGTGACGCCACGAGCTCGGTGAGGCGGTCGAGAAGAGCGCGGTCCTCTGCCTGCAAACGCGCCCGCAGCGCCTGATGATGGGCCGCCAACTGCTCGAGCTGTTGCCGCTGCGCCGCGGTGAGCTGCTGGTCCGCCGCCAGCTCCAGACTCGCCGCCGGCTGCTCGGCCGCAACCACCTGCGGCGTGGCCTCGATCTGCCCGGCCGCTGGTGCCGCCGGTGTCGACCGGCGCGCCGCCGCCGGCGCGGCGTTCCCCTTGAGCTGCCGATCGAGGAATGCCTGCACACCGTCCTGCGTCTTCGGCCACGTGTACTGCTGGCCCCCGTGGCCAGCGCCGGGGATGAGCGTGTAGTGCTGCTCGATGCCCGCCTGCTGCAGCGCGTCGCGCAGCAGCTCGCTCTGCGCGGGCGCGATGGTGGTGTCGCTGTCGCCGTGGACGATGTAGAACGGCGGGTCGGTCGATGACAGGTAGGTGATCGGGTTGGCCGTCTTGGCTTCCGCCCGGAGGCTCAGCAGCGATCCGCCGAGAAGCTGCGACTCCGCGGAGCTGTCCTTGGCATGGTCTCCATAGCCCTTGGTCTGCGCCAGCCTGACGAAGTCGATGGGCCCGTAGAAATCGACCACCGCCTGCACCCTGGCGCTCTGGTCGAGGTGCATGCCGCTGTCACCGTAGCGGCTATCGCCGGCCGTCCCCACCATCGCCGCCAGGTGGCCGCCCGACGACTCGCCCCAGGCGGCGAAATGGTCGGGGTCGAGGCCGTAGGTCGCCGCCACCGAGCGCAGGAAGCGAACCGCCGCCTTGCAGTCCTCGATCTGCGCCGGCCAGATGGCCTGCTGGGAGAGACGGTAGTCGATGCTGGCGACGGCGTAGCCGCGCTCGACGAAAGCCCGCGCCGTGCCCCAGCCGTCCTTGCTGCCCTGGCGCCAGCCGCCGCCGTGGATCCAGACGATCACTGGCACCTTGGCGGCCGCGTCGGTCTTCGGCAGGTAGAGGTCGAGCTTGAGGTCGCTGCCAGGGCGGCCGGGGCGCGAGTAGACGAGGTCCTTGTGCGCCACGTACGTTGTCGGCCCCATCCTTGCGGGTCCGCCCGGCGGGTGCTGCCCCCGCGGCTGGCCGCCCTTGCGCCAGGCTGGCGGCGCAGCATGCGCGGTGGTGCCGAGCGCGAGCCCGGCGACGGCAGCCAGGGTGGCGAGGCGGCGCAAAGTGGTCATGGCGGACCCTCCTGCGGCAAGGCTATGTCAACTCGCACAGTGGGCGGCTCCGCGACGCCTGACGTTCGCACCTAACCCTGCTGTGCCAGCACCCCGTGGCGGCCGCGCACGGGCGCGTGCACGACCGGGCACTGCGGCAGCGGTCCGGCGGCCCGTCGCTCCGCCAGCAGCCGGCGCAGCGGGAGGCAGCGCACGCCACGCTCCCCGGCCAACCGCAGGAAGCGGGCGAAGGCTCCAGCATGGGGCCCGCCCTCGAGCTCGGCGTGGAGGGTGAGGGCGGGCCACCCGCTGGGCGTCTCGCTCACCCGCGCGAGGATCGAGTCGAAGTAGGCCTCGGCATCGGCGTGCGTATCCCCCAGCGCCTCGTCGAGGGTGGGGAACGTATCGGGAACCTGGGGCGTCGCCAGCGCGCGCCCCGCCACCAGGGGCAGGAAGGGCTCGCGACCGCGACAGTCGCTGGCATGCTCGAGGCCGTAGCCCTCCTCGTGCAGCAGCGAGAGGTCGTTGCTCATCCACGCCGGCGCGGCGTAGGTGGTGGGGTCGGCGGCGAACACCTGGCGATAGGCCTCGCGGCCGCGATCGAGCTCGCGCGCCACCCGCTCGGCCGGCCACGACAGCAGGCGATCCTGCCATTGGCGGTGGTCCCAGGCGTGCACCCCCGTCTCGTGCCCCTCGTCGCGCACCCGCCGCGCAAGCGCCGGGAAGGCCAGCGCGATTGGCCGCGCCGGCAGCAGGGTCCCCGAGAGGACGGTGCGCAGCCCGTAGACCCGCGCCGCCCCGGTGCGCCGCATCTTGCGCAGGAAGCCGGGACGAAAGGCGTTGAGCACGGCGAGGCCGGAGCGGTCGGGGCCGAAGCTGAGGTAGAAGGTGGCGTGCACGCCGGCGGCGGCGAAGACCTCGAGCAGCCGCGGCACGCCGTCGCGCATCCCCTCGTGGGTGTCGACGTCGACCCGCAGGCCGAGGCGGGCACCTTTCGTGCCCCCCGCATCCTCCGTGCTCACGTGCGGACGGCGCCGCGCACCGGCGTCGCCGCGGCCCCCACCGGCCCGCGCTGCAGCTCCCGCCAGTCGGCGAAGAAGGCGTCGAAGGTGCGCGCCAGCGCCTCGTCCACTCCCGTCTTCGGCTCCCAGCCCAACAGTCGCTTCGCCTTGGCGATCGACGGCGTGCGCACGGCGATGTCCTGGTAACCGGCGCCGAAGTAGTCCTCTGCCTCGACCACTTCCATGCGCGGCGGATGGTAGTCGGGGATGTCCGCGCGGCGCGACTCGTAGATGGCGATCAGGCGCTCGGCGAGCTCGCGCACCGAGAGCTCGCCCTCCGGGTTGCCGAGGTTGAAGATCTCGCCGTCGCAGCAACCGCCCGCGTTCTCGATGATGCGCAGCAGGGCGTCGATGCCGTCGTCGAGGAAGGTGAAGCAGCGCCGCTGGGCGCCGCCGTCGACGAGGCGGATGGGCTCGCCGCGGAAGAGGTCGATGACGAACTGGGTGACCACCCGCGACGAACCTTCCTTGGCGGCGTCGATGTCGTCGAGCTTCGGGCCGATCCAGTTGAAGGGGCGGAAGCAGGAGTAGCGCAGGCCCTGCTGCTGGCCGTAGGCGGCGATGACGCGGTCGAGCAGCTGCTTGCTGCAGGCGTAGATCCAGCGTTGCTTGCGGATCGGCCCGTAGACCAGCGGGCTCGAATCCTCGTCGAACTCCGCGTCCTGGCACATGCCGTAGACCTCGGAGGTGGAGGGGAACACCACCCGCTTGCGATACTTGACGCAGTCGCGGACGATGCGCAGGTTCTCCTCGAAGTCGAGCTGGAAGACCCCCAGTGGGTCCTTGACGTAGGTCGCCGGCGTGGCGATCGCCACCAGCGGGATCACCACGTCGCACTTCTTGACGTGGTACTCGATCCACTCGCGGTTGATGCCGATGTCACCCTCGAGGAAGTGGAAGCGCGGATCGCCCAGCGAGTGCCCCAGCTTGCTGTCCGTCACGTCCATCCCGTAGACGTGCCAGTCGGTGCTGCCGAGGATGCGCTGGGTGAGCGCGTTGCCGATGAAGCCGTTGACACCAAGGATGAGGACGTTCATGAGGGCTCCGCGTTGCCGAGTCGGACGCCGGGGACGAGCCCGGCGAGGGGGGCGAGGGCGCAGGCCGGCTGTTCGGGCTGGCCGGCGAGCTGGAGCATAACGAGGCGCAGGGCGCCTTCACCGGTGGCGACGAGCACGCCCTCGTCGTCGGCGGCCAGCACGGTCCCCGGCGCCGCCGCGGCTGCCGCCGGTGGCGCGGCGGTAGCAGGCAGCGCCCACCAGACCTGCAGGGTCTCGCCGCCGAGGGTGGTGAAGGCCCCCGGGTAGGGGTGGGTGACGGCGCGCACGAGGTCGAAGATGCGCCGTGCCGGCCAGCGCCAGTCGATGGCGCCGTCGGCAGGCCGGCGGCCGCCGAAGTAGGAGCCGGCCGTGAGGTCGAGCGGCGTCGTCGCCGCCCTACCGGCGGCGAGCGCCGGCAGCGCGCGGTCGAGCAGCCGCCGCGCCGCCGCCTCGAGCTTGCGGAAGAGGGTGAAGGCGGTGTCGAGCGGCGCGATGGGCACCCGCTCCTGATCGACGAGGTCGCCGGCGTCGGGCTTCCTGACCATGCGGTGCAGGCTGACGCCGGTCTCCGTCTCGCCGTGCACCAACACCCAGTTGACCGGCGCCCGGCCGCGGTAGAGCGGCAGCAGCGAGCCATGGAGGTTGTAGGCGCCGCGCGGGGCGAGGTCCAGCACCTCGGCGGGCACCATCCAGCGGAAGTAGAAGGAGAAGAGGAAGTCCGGCGCCAGCTCCGCGACCAGGGTGCGCAGGGCCGGGTCGTCCCCGGCGCGCGGGTAGTGGACGGGGATGACGCGCGCCTCGGCGGCCGCCGCCAGCGACGGCCACCAGACCTCCTCGTGCGGATCGTCGCGGTGGGTGACCACGGCCGTCACTTCGTAGCCGTGGGCGAGCAGCGCCTCGAGCCCGAGGCAGCCCATGCCGTGATAACCCAGCACGACCGCCTTCAATGGGGTGCTTCCCCGCCGCCGCGGGTGATCGAGCGCACCACGTAGCGCGGCCGCCGCCGCACCTCCATGTAGATGCGCCCCACGTATTCGCCGAGCAGGCCGAGGGCGAAGATGAGGAAGCCGAGCAGGCCGAAGAGCAGCGCGAAGAGGGTGAAGACGCCCGACACCGCCCATTCGGCGCCGAAGATCAAGCGCCCGGCGAGCAGGCCCGCCGCCACCGCGAGGGAGGCGAGGGCGACGATCACCCCGACCCCCATGGTGAGGCGCAACGGCAGCACGGTGAAGCTGGTGAGCAGGTCGAACTGCAGCCGCACCAGCTTCCAGGCGCTGTATTTGCTCTCGCCGGCGGCGCGCTCGCGGTGCTCGACCGGGATCTCGGTGACGCGGCCGGCGAACATGTCGGCGAGCACCGGGATGAAGGTGGAGATCTCCCCCGAGGCGGAGAGCGCCTCCACCACGCCGCGGCGGTAGGCGCGCAGCATGCACCCGTAGTCGGTGAGCTGGGCGCCGGTGACGCGAGCGGTGAGCCGGTTGATCAGCCGCGAGGCGAAGCGGCGGAACATGGTGTCCTGGCGCTGCACGCGGACCGAGCCCACCACGTCGTAACCCTCGTCGATCTTCGCCACCAGGCGCGGGATCTCCTCCGGCGGGTTCTGCAGGTCGGCGTCGAGGGTGACCACCACGTCGCCGCGCGCCACGGCGAAGCCGGCGAAGACGGCGGCGTGCTGGCCGTAGTTGCGGTTGAGGTCGATCACCACTAGCTGCGGCATGGTCGCCGCCGCCTGGCGCAGGATCTCCAGCGAGCGGTCCTTGCTGCCGTCGTTGACGAGGATCAGCTCGTATGGACCCAGCGTCTCCCCCACCTTCCGCAGCCGGTCGAGCAGCTCGGGCAGGTTCTGCTCCTCCTCGTAGACCGGGACGACCACCGACACCCGGGGGTTCTCCAGGGCGGCCGACGCCCGGGTCGTCACCGGCGCGCTCATGCGGCCGTCCTCGGGTGAGCGAGCACGTCGCGGATGGCGTCGACCACGTAGCGCACGTCCTCCTGCTCCATCAGCGGGAAGAGCGGCAGCGAGCAGATGCGGTCCGAGGCCCACTCGGCATGCGGCAGCGCGCCAAGCCACTGCGGATACTTGCCGGCGTAGTAGGGCTGCGTGTGCACGGCGCGGAAGTGCAAGCCGGTGCCGACGTTGCGCGCCCTCAAGGCGGCCATGAAGGCGTCGCGCGAGAGGCCGGCGGAATCCAGCACCTTGACCACGTAAAGGTGCCAGGTGTGGAGGTGGTCCCACGGCGGCACCGCCGGGACCTCGATCTCCGGCACCTCGGCGAAGAGCCGATGGTAGAGGGCCGCGAGCTCGCTGCGCTTGGCATTGAACTCGTCCACCGAGGCGAGCTGGTGGATGCCCAGCGACGCCTGCACGTCGGTGAAGTTGTACTTGAAGCCCGGCATCACCACCTCGACTTGCGGCGACCCCCCCTCGGCGTAGCGGTTCCAGGCCGACTTCTCGAGGCCGTGGAAGCGCAGCGCCCGCAGCACCCGTGCCAGCTCGTCGTCGTCGAGGGTGAGCAAACCCCCCTCGATGGTGGTGACGTTCTTGATGGGGTGGAAGGAGAAGACGCCGATGCGGCTCTGCGTGCCGACGTGGCGACCGGCGTAGCGCATGCCGATGCCGTGGGCGGCGTCCTCGACCACCCACAGGCCGTGCCGCTCGGCGAGCGCGAGGATGGGCGCCAGGTGACAGGGAGCGCCGCCGAAGTGCACCGGCAGGATGCCCACCGTCCGCGGGGTGATCGCCGCCTCGAGCTGCCGTTCGTCGATCTGCAGCGTGTCGCGGTCGACGTCGACGAACACCGTCCTGCCGCCCAGCAGCTCCACCATGTTGACGGTCGACGCCCAGGTGATCGGCGTGGTGATCACCTCGTCGCCGGGGCGCAGCCCGAGGGCGATGAGCGCGATGTGCAGCCCGGCGGTCGCCGAGGAGAGGGCGAGGGCGTGCGGCATGCCGATATAGGTCGACAGGTCACGCTCGAAGCGCTCGCTCTTGGGGCCGGTCGTGATCCAGCCCGAGCGCAGGGTGTCGACCACCTCGTCGATCTCCTGCTGGCGGATGCTCGGCCGCGAGAAGGGCAGGAAGGTGTCGCGGCGGCGGAAGGGCGGGCTCACGGCGGGCTCCCAGCGGCAGGCGGCGCAGCCGCGCCGGCCGCCGCGGCGGCCGGGTTGGCGAACAGCAGGCGCCCACCCTGCTCGCCGAGCAGCGGCCCGGGTTCGATCCCCTCCGCGCGCATCCGCCGCAGCAGGGCGTCCTTGACGACGAGGTAGGTGGGCTGCGGCGACCGCCAGCGGGGCAGGAACTCGGGCGTGCTGGGAAAGTAACGGCGGCGCTCGGCCTGGGAGAGCTGCGAGGCTCCCCAGTCCAGCTCCCCGTGGTAGCTGACGAGCGGGATGCGGCGTTGCAGGTAGAAGCCGAGGCTTTCCGGGAAACCGCCGAAGGCCACCACCTCGGCGCCTCTGGCGAGGCGCCGGCGCAGCAGGTCGGCCAGCCGGTCGGCGCTGCGCCGCTCGCCGACGAGCGGGCTCAGCAGCACCAGGGCGCCGCACCAGCAGGCGGCCGCCACGGCGAGCAGCGCGGTGGCCCCGCGCCGGCGGCCGCGCGCCGCGGCGACGACTCCCGCCAGCGCCGAAACTGCGGCGACGGCGAGCGGCACGGTTGCCATGCCGGCGGCTCCCGGCGGCACCAGCTTGGGCACGCGGCCGAGGGCCACCCAGAGGCCGGCCGCCGCGAGCAGCGCGAAGAGGAGCGCCCCCGCCGCCGTCCCCCAGCGCAGCAGCGCGCTCGGCCGCTCCGCCTCGCGCGCCGCCGCGAGCGCCAGCGCGCCGAGCACCGCCAGCGGTAGCACGGCGGGCAGCACGTAGGTGGCGAGCTTCGACTGCGACGCGGAGAAGAAGGCGACGATGACGAGCGCCCAGAGGGCGAGGAAGAAGGCGCCGCGCCGGCGCGCGGGATCGCCCTTCCACGACAGCGGCGCTGCCGCCACCACCAGGCCGCTCCACGGCAGCAGCCCGACGGCGAGCACCGGCAGGAAGAACCAGGCCGGCTGCCAGCGGCCGGCCTCCGGGGTGGCGTAGCGCAGGAAGTGCTCGTGCACGAAGTAGAACCAGAGGAAGCTCGGGTGGCGCCGCGCCATCACCAGGTGCCAGGGTGCGGCGACGGCGAGGAAGACCAGCGGGCCGGCGAGCCAGGGCACCTGACGCAGCAGTCGCCACTGCCAGGTGGCGAGCACGTAGGCGGCGATGATGCCGCCCGGCAGCACGACGCCGATCAGCCCCTTGCTCATCACCGCCAGCCCGGCGGCGGCGAAGGTGGCGAGCCAGAGCAGCTGCCGCTTGCCGGCATCGGGACGGCGATGCGACCACCAGAAGCAGGCGAGCGTCAGGGAGAGGAAGAAACTCGCCGTCATGTCGATGGTGTTGACGCGGGCGAGCACCAGGTAGAGCGGCGCCGTGCCGGCGAGCAGGGCGGCGGTGGCGCCTGCCTGGCGGCCGGCGAGCGAGCGCCCGAGACCGTAGGCGAGCGAGAGGCCGGCGAGGCCGAGCAGGGCGCTGGGCAGCCGTGCCGCCGTCTCGTTGCGGCCGACGAGGCGCATCGCCGCCGCCTCGAGCCAGTAATAGAGCGGCGGCTTCTCGAAGTAGAGGACGCCGTTGAGCCGTGGCGTGACGAGGTCGCCGCTCGCCAGCATCTCGCTGGGGATGTCGGCATAGCGGCCCTCGTCTGGCTCGACGAGGGAGGTGCGGCCGAGGCCACCGAGAAACAGCGCCAGCACCACCGGCACCGCGAGCAGCCAGGCCCATGACACGGGCGGCGCACCCAATTGCGCCGGCGAGGCGCCGAGCGGGACCGACGCCGCGGCCTCGCCGTCGGGCGTGAGGGCCGCGGGAGGGTTGGTGGCGCGCGAGCGCTCGGGTGTCTCGACCTGCATTCTGCTCCGTCGTTTGCCGGGGGGCTGCCGGCGCGCGGCTCCTGCGGCAGGGCGCGCCAGCGGGAGCCCACCGGGCGGCTGGCGACGGCCCCCGCCGTGTCGGCGTGGCCGCCGATCTTAGCGGAGGACCCCCACCCGGGGGCAGGCAAGCTGCCCACCTACTCCGCGGTGTCCGCACGCAACGTCAGCCGGCCGGCAGCTTGAAGAAGGCGCGGATGCGGTTCAGCAGCGAGCCCTCGGCGCGCGCTTCGGGCACCTCGCGGCGGCGGTCGCGCCGGTCCTCGAGGGTCGCCGCCGTCTTCGCCTGTCGGGCCAGCACCGCCACCGACAGCAGCTCGGCGAGCTGCGGGTCCTGCTGCAGCAGCGGCGCCAGCGCCTCCTTGGCGAGCACCAGCACCTCGCAGCCCCCCTCGGCGGTGACGGTGGCGCTGCGCGGCTCGCCGGTGAGCAGCGACATCTCGCCGAAGAAACCCCCTTCGCCGAGCGTGGCCAGGGTGACGGCGCCGCTCCCATCGTCACTCGCTTTGGTTACCAGGACCTTGCCGTGCTCGACGATGAAGAGCGAGTCGCCGTGCGCTCCCTCTCGCACCAGCACCTCGCCGCTGCCGAAGTGCTGGTGGGTGACGGCGGCGGCAAGCTGGGTGACGGCGTCCCCCTCGAGCTCGCGAAAGAACGGCACCTGCGACAGCAGCTCGAGCGCCACCTGCCGCCGGTTGGCCGCCCGCCGCTGCTCGTCGCGCTCGGCGTGCCGCCAGAGCACCGTACGCGTCGGATAGGGGATGGCGAGCCCTTGCCGCCGCAGCTCGTACCAGATGCGGCTGTGCACGGCGTCCTGGAAGCGCGACAGGTCGGGCAGGCCGCGGGTCCAGACGCGCAGCCGGTAGTCGATCCCTGACTCGTCGAAGGCGTGGACGAAGGCTTCGGGGGCCGGCTGCTCCAGCGCTCCCTCCACCGAACGGCCGGCGCTGAGCAGGGCCGCCTTGACACGAAACGGCGGCGCCTCGTAGATGACGTGGACGTGGAAATTGATGCCCACCGGCCGCATGCCGGCGCCGTAGTTGAGCAGCCGCGTCGTCGACAGGGTGGCGTTGGGCTCCCACAGGTCGACGCCGTCGCGGGTGCGCAGCCGCACGCTGCGCCACGAGGAGTCGATCACCTGCACCGTCTGGCCGTCGAAGAGCAGCCAGTCACCGCGCTCGAAGGGCTTCTCCAGCTCGAGCGACATGCCGGCGAAGACGTTCTTGAGCACGTCCTGGAGGGCGAGGCCGATGACCGCCGACACCAGGGTCGAAGAGACCAGCACTGCCGGCAGCGGCTGCTCGAGGATCATCGTCGCCACGAAGAGCGCCGCCGCTGCCAGCACCACCACCCGCAGCACGTCGCGGGCGAGCTTCGGCATCATCGGCCCGCGCGGCGGGCTCCACGGGCGCTGGAAGACCAGCGAGTCGACGAGCGAGAAGAGGACGAGGGCGCCGAGCACCGCCGCCAGGGAAGCCGCCGCCCGCCAGCCGCCGCTGGCACGCAGGCCGGCGACGCTCAGGCCGACCACCGCCGCGGCGGCGAGCGTCCACAGGTGGTAGAGGCCCCGCACCCGCACCGGCCAGCGCGACCGGCGCAGTAGCACATAGAGCAGCTCGAGGGCGACGACGACGCCGGCGGCGTAGACGACGCCCGGGATTGCGTGGGCCGGGATCACGGGCGGCGAGCATAACAAGCCGGGGTTGCCGCCAGGCGCGGCCCCCGTCATCGCGAGGGTCGCGCAGCGACCCGCGGCGATCTCGACGCCGAGGTCGCCACGTCGCTTCGCTCCTCGCGACGACCAAGGGTCGGGGTTGCCACCCGCCGGCACCTCTGTTAGAGATCGCCCGGTGGGAGTCAAATCGGGTGCGAGCGACGTCGGCGGCGACGGCAGGAAGCGCTGCGACTGGGTGGCGAAGGCGAGCGACCGCATGCTCGCCTACCACGACCGGCAGTGGGGCGTGCCGCTGCGCGACGACCGCCAGCTCTACGCCAAGCTGGTGCTCGACGGCGCCCAGGCGGGGCTCTCCTGGTCGACCATCCTCGACCGCGAGCGCGGCTACTACCGCGCCTTCGATCGCCTCGACCCCAAGAAGGTGGCGCGTTACGGCGACGCCGAGGTCGCCCGCCTGCTCGCCGATCCCGGCATCATCCGCAACCGCGCCAAGGTGCGCTCGGCGATCCAGAACGCCCAGGCCTTCCTGCGACTGCAGAAGGAGGAAGGCAGCTTCTCCCACTGGCTGTGGGGCTTCGTCGACGGACGCCCGCTGCAGAACCGCTGGCGCCGGCCCGGGCAGCGCCCCGCCGAGACGCCACTGGCGCAGGCGATCAGCAAGGAGCTCCGCACCCGCGGCTTCAGCTTCGTCGGCCCGACCATCGTCTACGCCTCCATGCAGGCGATCGGCATGGTCAACGACCACCTGATCGGCTGCTTCCGCCACGCCGAAGTCGCGGCGATGGCCACGGAGGGATCGCCATGAGCAAGATCGCCGCCGCCACCGTGCTCGCCCTCTCCCTCGCCGCGGGCGCCGCCCCGCTGCTCGCCCAGGGCCGCGACTTCAGCAAGGTGGAGATCAAGACCCAGCAGGTGGCACCGGGGATCTACATGCTTCAGGGTGCCG